>CAYSVE010000151.1:0-10474 GCA_964434365.1 uncultured Anaerolineaceae bacterium
GTGGGGTTGCTGAAAATTTCGGCGCGTTCCAGAGGGGCTGCTTCTGGCTCTGGCTCGGGGGTGGGGGCCGTACGCACCCGCTGGAGCGGCTCCTCCTCTTCGGGCGCCTCGACACGTTGAACGACAAAGGCGTAAGCGCCCAGCAACACGATGAGTTCCTCCACCGCGCGCCGCCCATACCGGTTCACCAGGCCGAACTGCCGCTGACCCAACTCGCCGTCGAACGAGATGACGAGCAGGTGGTGCATGCCCACCGAGAGCACGTACACGTCGTACACATCCCCATCGTAGAACTGCAACGACGAGGTGTTACCACCGACGAGGTCACGCATTTCGATGGTCGTCATCACCGTGGGCAACAACGCCCCCGTAAGTTGTTCGCGGTCCAGGTAACCGGGGGCACCACGCTCCACCAGCACCTCGCCCTGGCGGCTGATGAGGATAATCGCCATCGCGCCGAGGTCGACGAGTAACCCGTCGATAATCTCGCTGGCCCTGTCGACATCGAGCGAGGGTACCGGGCCAAGCTCCATCGGGGCGCCCCCGCCGCCGCCCTTGGCCTTCACCGCCGCGAAGATGTCTTCGCCACGCATGCCCGCGAACAAAACCCGGCTGAATTGGTCGATGTTCAGCGGGCGTTGCATATACACATAGGGCGATTCCGCCTGGGTTTCCTCGTCCATTTCCGGGTCGGTTTCGTTCGCAAGGACGATCACAGCGACATCGCTGTTGGCTTGCTTCACCTTCAGCGCAAACTCGAAGGCTTTCATATCTTGCAGATGAAAAGCCGATACCACAACCCGGCAGCCACCCAGTTTAATCTCGTCGAGGGCTTCATCGCCCGATGGAACATCGATTTGGCGAACGGCGTACTCCGAGAGGTCGATCGTGGCACGCACGATGCGGGCGACGGTACCGGTGGGGTCTACGGTGATGATACGCGGTAGGGATGCCATAGCAGGTTTTCAGCACTTATGTTTACGGGCGAACAGACATTAGTATACTGCAAAACAACGCATTTGAATAATGAAATGTCGTCATATAGACCGCGTGAATATCGCTTTACTCGCTCACGCTAATTACATCCTATGTTAATCTTTACCGGCGCACAATTGGGTGAAGGTTTGCATACGAGTGTATCAATTTATGTAACCCTGGTTGGCAGCAGTGGGTCATCGCAACCCGACAACACGGCCCTGCATCATGCGTATTGGGCTGTGTACACACCAGTGGTCGACCACCACGAAGCCGCGAAAACCGACAATCATCGCCTTTACGCGATCGAGTAGTAGGCCGTTGACAAGCGTGCCCCGCCCTGTTTAAACTAGATGTTAACAGATAGCAGCAAAACATTGCTGGCTGTGTGGATGGTAGTTGGTCCTGCACGGCGAAGCCCTCCGAACCGTGTCAGGTCCTAGCGGAAGCAGCACTAAGGTGGCGCTTTCGGGTGTTGTAGGTTTCCGGCTGCCATCCACATTGTCAGCAGTTTTTATTTTTCTCAACCATGCCAAACCCCCAGCACGCAACCCAACCCCACCGACCATTTTTGTCCAGGCAGGTACCGTTACTCATCGGTTTTGCGCTGGCTGGCGTGGCCCTCATCGCAGGCAGCATCGTGGCGTTTGCCTGGCTGTTCGCCCAACTCGAACCGACCCCCATCACCCTGATGGTGGATAACACCGCCGAACTCATCGACACTCGCGCAAACACCGTCTCCGATTTACTACGCGAGCGCGACATCGCCCTCTACCCCAACGACCGCGTCCAACCCGCACTCGATGCCACCATCGAAGCCGCTATGCTGGTGAAGATCGACCGGGCGCACAACGTAACCCTGATGGTAGACGGGCAAAGTCGGTTGTTCCGCACGCCGAATACGGCCCCGGCAGCTATTTTGCAGGAGGCCGGTCTGCGGGTCGGTGAGGATGACCTGCTGCTGCTCGATGGCACCGAGGTCGAAGCCGGGCAGTTGGCTGGTTGGCCCGTCCCCGTAGAGCACATCACCCTGCGCCGCGCGGTCACCGTGCATATCGTCGATGGCGACACCCAGCAAACACTGCGTACCACCCGACAGACGGTCGGCGAGGCCCTTTATGATGCCGGGCTGACGCTGTACCTCGCCGATGCCGTCTCGCCGGAACTCAACACACACATCACGCCAGAACTTGAGATTCGCATTACCCGTTCGCAGCCGGTCACGGTCGTCGCCGATGGCACCACGCTGGAAACCCGCACCCACGCCCAAACCGTCGGCGATGCGCTAGCGGACCTCGGCGTCTCTCTCATGGGCCTGGATTACAGCATCCCCGGCGAAAACGCCTCCCTTCGGCCCGGGATGCGGGTGCGCGTCATCCGTGTGACCGAAACCATTATCAGCGAGCGTGAGGAGCTGCCCTTCGGCCAGGTGGAGCAGCAAGACGCTACGCTCGAACTCGACCAGATACGGGTGCTACAGGCCGGGCAACCCGGCATCCAGTTGGAGTCGGTGCGAGTGCGCTACGAAAACGGCATCGAGGTGAGCCGCACCCCTGAGGGGGTCGTCACGGTACAGGCCCCGCAGGACCGCCTGGTGACGTTCGGCACGGGTGTCGTGATGCGCGACATCCAAACCGATGAAGCTGGCACCCTGCAATACTGGCGCCGCGTTCGCATGCTCGCGACGAGCTACCACCCGGCAGCGCTCGGTGGAGACAACATCACCGCGACGGGGCAGGTGCTCACCAAGGGCATCGTCGCGGCAGACCCCGCTGTGTTGCCGTACGGCACACAGATTTATGTGCCGGGCTACGGGGTCGGGACGATTGCCGATACGGGCGGCGCGCGCAGCACCCGCCTGTGGATAGACCTTGGGTATGACGACGATAACTTCGTGCCGTGGGCGCGGTGGGTAGATGTGTATGTCCTGGCCCCCGTTCCGTCAGAAATCGATTATGTGCTACCGGAGTAACGCCAGAACAGCAGCATTTCGCGGTCGGGGTAGCCGCGCCCGTGGTCGAGGATGCGCCAACCCTCCCCACTGATGAAGGCCGGGAGGTCATCGCGACTATCGACCTCGCCGCTGCGCGTTTGCACGCCGTTTTCGTCGAAGTCGTAAGCTGTCCACGTATTCCCGGCGATGAACACCCGGCAGTACTCGATCCCCGGCATCGCCTCGCGCGGACTGTTGCCGCGCGGTATCCCATGCCGCAGGAGGCCTGCGGTGGCAGCCCATTCGGCCAGTCGCCACTCGTCCGGGGCCAATTCTGCGGCGCGCTGGTAATCTGCGATAGCCCCCGGCCAATCGTCGAGGCGGCGCTTGACCAACCCCTGCACGAACAATCCCCGCCAATCCACCGGCACACGGTCGAGGTCGTCGACCGCATCGCGGTACAGTGTATTCCAGCCGAAGGTGAACTTCGCATCCACCTTGCGCCAGTCATCGAAGCACCACCCCCACAGCCGCGCGAAGTCCGACGCCACGTCGGCCTTGGCCAACCGTCGTGCCACGAACCGAAACATGTGAAACGCCGGTTTGGTGGCCGCATCATCCTCGATGACAGCAAGGTCGAAATCTGCGAGGGCTGCGGTGAGGTCGTCGTTGCGCTGGTGAGCCAACCCACGATAGAGGTAGGTTACCCGCCGCTGACGGTCATCGTAGGGGGTGGCGAGGGCCGCGGTAAAGCTCGCGACAGCCTGCCGATAGGCTTTGGCTTTGTAGTGGTCGAGGCACTCGGCCTCGTGCGTTTTATAGTGTTTCATCTATGGATTACCGCAAATACATGCTTGGCGAGTATTATAACGTAGGGGCCAGTGGATGGAGGAGGCGCGCACATGGTAAACGATCCCTACGATGTAGCACCATACATCGCCGAAGTTTACGACCAGAGCGAAACCGACCCCGACGACATGCACCTGCTACGGCGTCTCGTCGGCGGGCATGTTGCCTTGCGCATTTTGGAGCTATTCTGCGGTACGGGGCGGCTTCTGCTACCACTTGCCGAAGATGGGCACACCGTTGTCGGGGTCGATCACTCCCTCGCGATGTTGCACCGTGCGCACACGAAAGTCGAAGCGCTACCGAAGGACACACGGGGGCGCGTCAGCCTCGTCGAAGCCGATGTACGGCATACCGAATGGCCCGCCGAATTCGATCTCGTCGTGCTTGGTGCAAACAGCCTCTGCGAATTGGCATCGCCCGAAGAGCAAGCCGATTGCATCGCCCGGGCAGCAGCCGCGCTTAAGCCGGGCGGTTACCTCTATTTGGATAACACCCATATGGAAGGCGACCTCGACCCACAGTGGCAAGTCAAAGGCAAGTCGGCACCTGTGCTGGGCGGCACGTGCGACGACGGTACATCGGTTGCGGTATCGCGCGAGATTGTCTGGTTCAATGCAGAGCAGCGGTTGGTTCGGCTGCGCTACAAAACCGAGATGACACGCCCCGACGGCGGGCGCATCATGCGCGAGCACATTCAGCAGAAGCACCTCATCAGCACGGAAGAAATGAAGCGGTGGCTTCGGCAAAACAACCTCATGGTGGTGTATCACTACGGCGACCACGAGGGCAATCCGTACACGCCACAGGCGCCGAGGGCGATTTTCTGGGCACAGCAGGTGTAGGCATCGTCGCCAACACCCCACAGACAGAAGACTTACCCAAATTGTGACCACAATTATGTGGACACACCCCCAAAGCGCTGGTAAAATCGCTGTGCGAAATTGCACAAATGCCGCTATCGCCGTTTGACGGCCCGGCGGGGTTTATGCTAACCTGTTTCTAGTTTATTTGTTCCAAAAAGAACAAACCGCACGGGAGTTCGTCATGGCCCTCCAACAATTTGCACCGATTAGCGCATTGCTAATCCTCTCTATCTTCATCTGTGTCGTGATCATTTTTCTGTCGCGCCTGTTCGGGCCAAACAACCCCACGGTGCGCAAAGTATCGCCCTACGAAAGCGGGATGAAGCCCATCGGCCCGGGTACACGGCGTGTGCCGGTGAAGTTCTACCTCGTCGCCGTGCTTTTCATCCTCTTCGACATCGAAGTGATCTTCTTCTTGCCGTGGGCCGTCACCATGCGTGGCCTGGGCCTCTACGGCCTTGCCGCGATGGGTGTGTTCACGTTCGTTCTTATCGTTGGCTTTTTGTACGAATGGAAAAAGGGAGCCTTGGAATGGGAGTAACAACCGTCCCGCAACCCGGTGCCACCGTTAGCCAAAAGCTCGGCAACCTCGGTGCCGTCACCACCACCCTCGATATTGCCGTCAACTGGGCACGCACCGGCGCAATGTGGCCGCTTTTGTTCGGCCTAGCCTGCTGCGCCATCGAGATGATGTCTACCCAGGCGGGCAACTACGACCTGTCGCGCTTCGGTATGGAGCTTAACCGCGCCAGCCCGCGCCAGGCAGACTTGCTCATCGTGGCTGGCCGTGTGACCCGAAAGATGGCCCCGGTCGTGCGCCAACTCTACGACCAAATGTCCGACCCAAAGTGGGTCATCAGCATGGGCGACTGCGCCTCGTGCGGTGGGGTGTACAACAACTACGCCGTCGTGCAGGGCGTCGACGAAATCATCCCTGTGGATGTGTATGTCGCCGGGTGCCCACCACGCCCCGAGCAGTTGATGCACGGTATCCTCACGCTGCACCAGAAGGTGCAAGGCGAGAGCTTCAGGGATTGGGCGTAAGCACATGACGACCAACATCGCCCCCGCCGCCGACCCGGTCGCCGCCATCAAGGAAAAGATGGCGGACGCCTACGTCTACGATAAAGAATTCCGTGGCGAAGTCACCATCGTCGTCAAGCCCGAGCGCATCATCGACGTGATGCACTTCTTCCGCGATACGCCCGGCCTCGTGTACAACTTCCTGCACGACATCAGCGCGGTAGACTACTACCCCGACCCACCCACCGAACAACGCCCCGAGCGCTTCGCGGTGAGCTACCATATTTACAGCATGCTGTATAACCGTCGCCTACGTGTGAAGGTCTTCGCGGTGGAAGAAGAACCGGTTGTGCCGACTATCACCGACCTGTGGGGCGCCGCCGACTGGCTGGAACGCGAAATTATGGACATGATGGGTATCACCTTCGAGGGCCACCCAGACCCGCGCCGCCTGCTCATGCCCGACGACTGGGACGGTCACCCGCACCGCCGCGACTACCCGCTGGGCTACGAGACAATTCAGTTCTCGTTCAACGCGGAAGAGATTCGCAAACACAAGCCCTACGCAGAGAATTAGTATTCTGAGGAACCCGAATGGTTACTGCTAGCGACCAACAACAACAGGTCGAGCGCTGGGAAGGCAATGTCGAGAACCTGCGCGGTCTCGTCACCGAGCGCGCCATGACCGGCGAAACGATGCTGCTGAACATGGGGCCGCATCACCCCAGTACGCACGGCGTGTTGCGCCTGCTGCTCGAACTCGACGGTGAAGAGATCGTCACTTGCCTGCCCGATATCGGCTTTTTGCACACCGGCATCGAAAAGAACATCGAGGATAAGACCTACGAAAAGGCCGTCACCCTCACCGACCGCATGGACTACCTCTCGCCGATGTCGAACAACATGGTGTTCTGCATGGCGGTGGAAAAACTGGCCGACCTCGACGTGCCGCCGCGCGCGCAGGCCGTCCGTGTAATTTGCCTGGAGATGGCCCGCATCGCGAGCCACTGCGTGTGGCTGGGCACCCACGCCCTCGACATGGGTGCCATGAGCCTGTTTTTGTACGCCTTCCGCGACCGCGAAAAGATTTTGAGCATGTTCGAAATGCTCAGCGGCCAGCGCATGATGGGCAGCTACTTCCGCCCTGGCGGCCTGTGGCGCGACATCACGCCAGACTTCTTGCCGACGCTGGAGGAGTTCCTCCCGTATATGGAAAGCAAGATCGACGACTACGAAGTGCTACTGCGCAATAACCCCATCTGGCGCGACCGCACCGAGGGCATCGGCGTCATCGAGCCAGAAGAGGCGCTCAACTGGGGCCTCACCGGCGCGTGCCTGCGCGGCAGCGGCGTCAATTGGGACATCCGCAAGGCGATCCCCTACAGTGGCTACGAGCAATACGAGTTCGATGTGCCGCTGGGCGAGCACGGCGATGTGTACGACCGCTACTGGATTCGTGTCCAGGAGATGCGCCAGGCGATTCGCATCATCCGCCAGGCCATCGACAAACTGCCCGACGGCCCCTTCCGCAGCGAAAACCGCAAGTTCGTGCCGCCGCCGCGCGCCGAACTCGGCCAGAGCATGGAAGCCGTCATCCACCACTTCAAGCTGTGGACGGAGGGCTTCAGCCTGCCAGACGAGGAAGTGTACGTCGGCATCGAAAGCCCGCGCGGCGAAATTGGCTGCTACCTGCACGGCACCGGCGGCACCAAGCCGCGCCGTGTGCACTTCAAAACGCCGTCTTTCATTCATATCGCGGCACTGGGGCGTGTGAGCAGCGGCCACATGATCGCCGACCTCATCGGTATTATCGGCAGCCTGGACTTCGTGCTGGGCGACAGCGACCGCTAGGCCGCCAAGGACTTGAAACTGTGATGCAGAATAAGCTGACAGAAAAGTACGCCGAGCGCATCGAAAAAACGCTCGCCAAATATCCCGACAAGCGCAGTGCCGTCATGCCGGTGTTGTACATCGCGCAGGAGGAGTACGGCTGGTTGGAGCCGGACGCGATCGAGGATGTGGCCGAAATTTGCGAAATGGACCCCACCCAGGTGAAGTCCATCGCGGGTTTTTACACCATGTACCGCGAGAAGCCGAAGGGCAAGGTGTGGCTGCATGTATGTACCGACCTGCCCTGTGCGCTGCGCGGTGCCGATGAGTTCTACAAAGAACTGCTGGCGGAACTCGGCATCGAGGACGGCGGCACCACCGAGGATGAGATGTTCACTGCCGAGCATGTGATGTGCCTGGGCGCGTGCGACCGCGCCCCCATGTTGCAGGCCAACTTCCGCTTCCACGAGAAGCTGGACATGGACGTCATGCGCGAGTTGATGGCGAAGTGGCGCGACGACGTGAACGCCGCGCTCACGCCATCGTTGGAAGGCAAGGACAACGCCGTTACGTAACAAGCGGGCCGTTTGTCTTCGCGCGTTGTGTAGGGGCGCAGGCGAACCCATGTGAGCCTCGCCCAACTGCCCACCGCGCCGACGAAAAACTGAAACCGTCGCAAATTCACACCGTAGCGGGCCTCACGCCCGTCCAGACGAAGACAGTGATACAGGATGTGACGATGTACATTTTGTTGCGAGAGAAAGAAATCGAGAATATCCGCGACTACGGCGTGTACACCGATAACGGTGGCTACGACGCGTTGCGCAAAGTCGTGAGCGATATGCAGCCCGCCGACGTCATCGACACGGTGAAGGCGAGTAACCTGCGTGGACGTGGCGGTGCGGGCTTCCCCACGGGTGTGAAGTGGAGCTTC
Organism: uncultured Anaerolineaceae bacterium; assembly: GCA_964434365.1. GTDB lineage: Bacteria > Chloroflexota > Anaerolineae > Aggregatilineales > Phototrophicaceae > CAYSVE01. Next base: position 8,408 of record CAYSVE010000151.1, read on the forward strand.
ATCCCGCAGAGCGAGCCAGTCAAATACGTCGCCGTCAACGCCGACGAGAGCGAGCCGGGTACCTTCAAGGACCGGCAGATTATGGAAAACAACCCGCACCAACTTATCGAGGGTGCGATGATCTGCGCGTACGCCATCCAGGCGACCGCCGTCTACATTTACCTGCGCGGCGAATACTGGGATATGGCGCACCAACTCGACGACTGCATCGAGGATGCCCGTAAGGACAACCTCGTCGGCGAGAACATCCTCGGCAGTGGTTGGACCTGCGAGGTGTACACGCACCTCGGCGCCGGCGCGTACATCTGCGGCGAGGAAAGCGCCCTGCTCAACAGCCTCGAAGGCAAGCTGGGGCAGCCGCGTGTGCGTCCGCCGTTCCCGGCCCAGAAGGGCGGCGGCCTGTATGCCGAGCCGACCGTCGTGAACAACGTCGAGACGCTCGCCAACGTTCCGTGGATCATCAACAACGGGCCGGATAAGTACAAGGAAATCGGCACCGAGAAGAGCAGCGGCACGAAGGTCTTCTGCGTGAGCGGCGACGTGGCCAACCCCGCCAATTACGAGCTTCCGCTGGGCACGACTGTCCGCGAATTGCTGTTCGAGCATGCGGGTGGCCCGCCAGAAGGGCGCAGCTTCAAGGCATTATTGCCGTCCGGTGCGTCTGGCCCCATCATCCCGCTTACCGACGAAGTGCTCGATACCGAAATGACCTACGAGGCCTTCGGTGCGCTGGGTACCGTGCTCGGGTCGGCAAGCTTTATTCTGCTGGATGACACGCGCGACATCGTGTGGGCCGCCAGCAAAATGACGAAGTTCTTCAAGCACGAGAGCTGCGGCAAGTGCACCCCGTGCCGCGAGGGCACCTACTGGCTCGATAAGGTCATCGACCGCATCATGCGCGGTGAGGGCACACCCAAGGACGTGGAGAACATCAACGACATTGCGGGCAACATGCAGGGCACCACGCTGTGCGCCCTCGGCGACTTCGCCGCGAACCCCATCCTCGCGACGCTCCAGCACTTCCCCGACGAGATTAAGGCTTACGACGAGAAGAAGGAGATCGAAGAGGCTGAGGAAGCAGACGACAAGAAGAAGAAGCCCGCCAAGAAGAAGCCTGCGGCGCGGCGCAAGGCCGCTGCCGGTGGTGGCGACTAATTTCCCTGGCCGATGATCGGTTCGGATAGGCATACGACGACGGAGCACCTTACCGATGTGGACGCCGAGGCGACCACGCCGGTACAAGCTCCGTCGCCGCCGTGGTGGGTTCGCCTGCGGCGGGCGTTTTTCGGCCCAGCTACGGCCCCCGATGACGAGACGCGCTTGCAAAGCCTGGACTACGCCATCGAGCGGTACCCGGAGGCCCCGGCAAATTATGTTTTGCGTGGGGAGTTGTACCTACAACACGCGCGTTACGACGCAGCGGCTTTCGACTTCAAAGAGGCGCTGCGTTTGTGCGAAGCCGAACTTGAGCAAAATGCCTGGGGGGTCGTGGCGCAAACGCTGCGCGACCGGGCGCTAACCGGCCTGGAACACGCCGAGGCACAAGCTAAAAAACGATACTAAACATAGGCACTTTCGTAGAGGTAAGAGCACCCAATGGCAGAAATGGTTAAAACGGATACCGTCACCGTTACCATCGACGGACCCGCGTACGAGTTCCCCAAGGGGACCACCCTCGTCGAAGCCGCCAAGCGCATCGACGTCGACATTCCGGTCTTTTGTTATCACCCCAAGATGGACCCGGTGGGCATGTGCCGCATGTGCCTCGTGGAGTTGGGCAGCGTCATGCGCGACCGCGCGACGGGTGAGGTCGTGCTCGATGACGACGGCAACCCCACGATTCGCTGGTTCCCCAAGCTGCAAACCGCCTGCACGCAGACGGTCTCCGACGGGATGCATGTGAAGACGAACACACAGCAGGTCATCGATGCGCGCAACGATGTGCTGGAGTTCATCCTCACCTCGCACCCGCTCGATTGCCCTGTGTGCGATAAGGGTGGTGAGTGCCCGTTGCAGAACCTCACCATGGCGCACGGGCCAGACAGCAGCCGCATGTACTTCGATGAC
>CAYSVE010000152.1:0-10411 GCA_964434365.1 uncultured Anaerolineaceae bacterium
CTTCTAAGTTAGCCTTCCTTCGTCGCAACTTACGGGCAGGGGCCGCAGACGTCGGCCCTTTGCCTGTGTACAATAAACCTAAACAAACCAGATTTCTTTCCGAACCCGAAACTACGAGTTTTATGTCCGAAAAAATCCCATTCCTGACCGTCGAAAACGTCAGCAAAAACTTCGCTGGGGTGCGTGCCCTCATCGATGTGAGCATGACGATAGACCAGGGTGAAATTTTGTGCCTCTGCGGCGAAAACGGCTCGGGTAAATCCACGCTCATCAAAACCGTTGCCGGGGTGTATGCCCCCAGCACAGGCACCATCACCATCGACGGCCAGACCTACGCCAGCCTCCGCCCCATCGACGCCATCGACGCCGGGGTTCAGGTCATCTACCAGGATTTCTCGCTGTTCCCGAACCTCACCGTCGCCGAGAACATCGCGCTGAACCTGCAACTCTCGCAGAAGAATCGCTTCGTCAATTGGGGGCAAACGCGCCAAACCGCCCGCGAGGCCATGGCCGAAGTCGAAATCGACATTCCGCTGGGCCGTCGCGTCGAGCAACTGTCGGTCGCCGAAAAGCAGTTGATCGCAATTTCGCGCGCGCTGCTGCAAGACGCCCGCCTCATCATCATGGATGAGCCGACGACCGCCCTCACGGAGAAGGAAGTGGGCGCGCTGTTCCGCGTGATTACCAAGTTGCAAGCGCGCGGCATCTCGATATTGTTCGTCAGCCACAAGCTGAACGAAGTGCTGGAAATCGCCGAGCGGGTCATCGTATTGCGCAACGGCGAAAAGGTGCTCGACACGCCCGCCGAGGATTTAACCCAGGCGAAAATCGCCTACGCGATGACTGGCCTCGAAATTCGTGAGGATAGCTACCAATTCGTGGCTAACGAGGCGCAAAAGCCGCTCCTCAGTGTAGAAAACCTGACCGCCCAACCGCGCTTTCGCAACATCAGCTTCGAGTTGATGCCCGGCGAGATTCTGGGCATCACGGGGCTGCTAGGCAGTGGCCGCACCGAACTCGCGCTGGCGCTGTTCGGCGTCGCCCCTGCCGAAAGCGGCAGCATCACCATCGACGGTAAGCCGGTGCAGATCAAGAATATTCAGGATGCGATTGCGAATCGCATCGGCTATGTGCCGGAGGACCGCCTGACGGAAGGACTGTTTTTGGAGCGCGCCATCGGCGATAACATCGTCGTGCGCAAAATAACCGATTTACTGAACGCGCTTGGCATTATTTCTGGCGGGGCCAAAAACGAGCAAATCGGCAAATGGGTGGACGACCTGCGCATCAAAACCGACGACCCCGCCATGCCCGTGCAGAGCCTCAGCGGCGGCAATCAGCAGCGGGTCGTCATCGCGAAGTGGCTGGCCGCCGACCCGCGCATTCTCATTCTTAATGGGCCAACCGTCGGTGTAGACATCGGCAGCAAGACGGAACTGCACGACATCATCAAGTCGTTGGCGCGGGAGGGCATGGGCATCCTCATTATGTCCGATGACATCCCGGAGTTGATGCACACCTGCAACCGCATCCTGCTGATGCGTGACGGCGAGGTGGTGCAAACCTACGAGACGAGCGAGATCGACGACGAGCAACTCTCGGCAGCGCTACGAGCCGCCGCCCAAACCGCCTAACCCAAGGGGATACTGCCATGCGGCCAGAAATGAAGACCTACCCACAGGTTCCGCAACTAAACGACGAGGAACTTATCGAGTTGCTGCGCAAGCCGTTGATTGCCCGCCTAAGCACCCACAACGAAGACGGCACGATCCACACGATACCTATCTGGTATGAGTACCGTGATGGCCGTATCGTCATGAGCACCCAAACCATGACGAAAAAAGCGAAGAACATCGGGCGCAACCCCAACGTAACCGTCCTCATCGATACCGACACGATGCCCTACACTGGCGTGATGATTTACGGCACGGCAGAACTCGACACTGCGGATGCCGCCGCCAAGCGTGTGACGATTTTCACGCGTTACTTCGGCGACACGCACGCCGCGAAAGCCTACGCTGGCAAGCTCGCGGCCAAGTGGGAACCGGCGATTATACGCGTTACACCGACAAAGATTATTTCTTTCGATTACGCCAAAGGCTCCCTCGTCCCCGATGACGACGTGTAGCATTTCACTTTATTCATCGACTTAGCATCGAGAAAGTACCCATGCCGAACCTGAGAGAACTCGTCACCCGCAACGAAACGCTCGTCCTGCTGACGATCATCGTGTTGTGTGTGGTCATTAGCTTCATCAACCCGGCGGCCTTTTTGACGCTGGCGAACTTATTTCGCATTTTGCGCAGTTCCATCGTCATCGGCATCTTCGCGATGGGCGTGCTCATCGTGCTCATCAGCGGCGGCATCGATGTCTCGTTCCCGGCGATTGCCGTTTTCGCGCTCTACAGCACTGTGGAACTGATGAACTTCTTGCAGATACAGGACGGCCTGCTGGCGGTCTTCCCGGAGGGCACGGCCTTCGTGATTGCCTTCCTTATTGCGCTGGTCATCGGCGGCATCATCGGTATGATACTCGGTGCGATCAACGGCTTTTTCATCGCGCAGTTCAACCTCCCCACACTCATCGTCACGCTGGGCACGCTCAACGCCTTCCGTGGATTTTTGCTGTTTTTCGTGGGCACAGTCATCGTCCGCGATATGCCACAGGGTATGATCGAACTTTCGCGCACGAACCTGCTCTCCATCGACCCACCCGTTGGCCGAACGGCCAACCTCAACATCGCTATTTTGATCTTGCTCGCGATTACGCTGCTGGTGTGGTTTATTCTGCGGTACACGATGTTCGGGCGCGGCATCTACGCCCTCGGCGGCGACCGCGAGGCGGCAGCCCGTGCCGGCTTCGACATCCGCCGCATCCAATATTCAATCTACATCTTCGTGGGCATTCTGGCGGGCATCGGGGGTATCGTGTTCGGCTCGCTGGCGCGGCAGGCCAACCCCTTCGACATTGTCGGCACCGAGCTGGATGTGATTGCGGCAGTGGTGTTGGGCGGCGCATCCATCAGCGGTGGGCGCGGCACAGTGATCGGCACACTGCTGGGCGTATTGCTGATCACGCTCGTGAGCAGCAGCCTCGTTGTGGTTGGCATCCCTACGGAGTGGCAGAAGGTCGCCGTGGGTGTGCTCATTATCATCGGTGTGGCTATACCCGCGCTGCAAAATCGACGAGCGGCCACGCCGCAAGCTACATAAAATATCCCGCCTGTGCCCACCGATGGCATAATACGTATTTGGCTCTGAAAGCGAGAATCGTTTTATCATGGCAACTGCCGATACCACCTCCAATTCCCGTTCGCGCTTCAACCCTGCCGAACTCGTGCTGTCGCGCGAGGGCAACATTCTGCGGCTGTTGATTATCGTGGTGCTCTTGTTCGCGCTGTTTAGCCTGCTTCGGCCCGATACCTTCCCTACCGGGCGCAACATGCGCTCGATGGTGTTTCAGGCCAGCGAAATCGGCATCCTGGCGCTCGGTGTCGCCCTGACAATGCTAACCGGCGGCATCGACCTCTCGATTAACTCCACGGCTAACCTCACGGGCATTCTGGCCGGGTTGGTGCTCACAGCCCTGGTACCCGAGGACGCCGGAGCCGCGCAGATCGCGTTTGCGGTGGTCCTCGCGCTCATCGTCGGCACACTAACCGGGCTACTATGTGGCCTGTTCAACGGCTTCCTGGTCGCTGTCGTCGAAATCCCTGCGATTTTGGCGACGTTAGGCACGCTCATTTTGTACGAGGGCATCGGCACGGCCATCACCGAGGGCGCATCGGTGTTCGGGCAGGAGGCGCTGAACTTCGTCGGTAGTGGGGACGTGCTGGGCATCCCAGTGCCGCTGATTCTGCTATTGGCGGCGACGGCCCTCCTCACCTTTGTGTTGAACAGCACCCGTTACGGCTTCGAGGTGTATTTGCTGGGCACAAACCCGCTGGCGGCGCGCTTCAGTGGCATCAACAACACGTCGGTGCTCATCCGCACTTACGCGATCAGCGGCCTGCTCTCGGCCTTGGCGGGCATCGTCATCCTGGGGCGCACCAATGCCGCCGCCGTCGATTTCGGTGGCTCGTATGTGTTGCTGGCGGTGCTTATCGCGGTGCTCGGCGGCATCGACCCGTACGGCGGGTCGGGTAGGCTGGTGGGTGTGCTGCTCGCGCTCATCGCACTGCAATTCCTCTCTACCGGGCTGAATATGGTGCTGTTCCAGCTTAGCGGCGCGAACTTCTTCAAGGAGTTTGCGTGGGGGGCACTACTGCTGCTCGTGCTGTTGATGAACTACTACATCGACAAACGCAATAGCTGACGCAGAAATTCAACGGGGCGCAAGTTCGCAAGTTCAACAACGCGCCCCGCAACCACCCTTTTCCGCCGAAAGTCGTCTTAAACCGTTGGCTCCACCCAAACCGGGTTCGTGAAGGCACGCATCGTCGTGTGGTCACGCCAGAGCATCCACGGCTTATCCTCGCCGGGTAGCGGAGCATGCAACTCCACGCGATAGTAGCTGCGCTTCGTCGGCGCATCCTCGAAGCTGACGGTTTGCCAGTTGTCTGCATCTGGCTCGATGGTCCAATCATCGAAGAACAGGCCATCGCGGTAGACGGCCATGCGCAGCGTCTCGTCGGTTATCACCTGTAACTCGAACTGGGCGGTGCTCCCCGGCGCGATCGACAGCGTCTCCCACATTTCGGCGGATGCGTCGCCGCTCGTTGCTAGGAAGCGAAGCTGTGGCCCTTTGCTCAGGTAGACGCGCCCGCGCCGCAACCCGTCGATGATCGCCGCCTGGCTGAGTTCATCGGCATAAACCCACGTTACTAACTGGCCGAGTTTGTGCAGCCCATCGAACGGGTCGTGGCTGTCGATGCCTGCAACACCGACGATGCGGTGCCCTGCCGTTAGCAGGCGGTCCCACAAGCCAACCTGATACACGTTGTTCAGCGACTCCAGGTTGTGGTAGGCCTCCATAAGGTCGGCTTTCGCCCAATCAAAATCGTAAGCGCGCCAGCCTAAGCGCCCGCTGAAGGCGTGGTTCACACAGAAAAGCCCACCCTGCGCATGAATCGTATCGGCGATGTCGTTCATAGACCAATCGTCACGGTCGGGGAAATTATCGATCCACTCAGTCATCCCATGCAGGTTAGCGTGCCCATGATGGCTGGTCACCTCCAACGAGGGCAGGAGCGCGAGCTTGTCGACGAAGGCGCCCATCTTGCGCCACTGGCTCACCGTGAAGTGATCTGTTAGCGCGAAGAAGTCGAGGCCGGTGTCGACGGCGGCTTGCAACACGGTTTCGACCGCTTTTTTGCCGTCGCTTTCGGTGGAGTGCGCGTGAAGCTCCCCCCGGTACCACCCCGCCTCGGCACGGATGACGACATTCTGCGGGGGGCCAAACGCTACCGGGCTGGCGACCTCGCCCTGTTCGGCGTAGACCATCAGGTCGTAGTCGGTTTCCTCGCCGAGTGCCTCTACGTCGATCTGAACCGTCCACTCGCCGGGTGTGAGGACACCGGGTACACCACCGGGGCTGGCGTCGTCGGGTGTCACCCACAATTCGAGCGTCACATCGCCTTTTGCGCCGGGGTTCATACGATTGCCCCGGAAGCCGTTGGGGTCGTACATAGAGATGAACAGTTGAGCGAGCCGCTTTTTGTGGAACGAAAACCGCAGGCCCACCTTGCTCGCAGCAGGCGGAACATCGACTTTGTGGTAGACGTAATGCACCCGCGGCGTCGGTGAGAGGTGCCCCTGGGCGGTGTAGAGCGTGGTCGTGGTCGTCATCAGTCGCGCACGTGTAGCGTGCTTATCCTTCGCGGTACAAACCTAAATTGACCCTAGACTGTATCGACACAACATCAAGAGAATGTCGCTGCCCATGTAAAGGTTTGTCGATGCATGTTATGTGCGCTTAAACGCCAGATTTAAGACCAGACAGCCTATTTTCCGTCGGTGATGTGATGCTTCGGTGGGGTGGGCACCACCGAAAGGCCACGTCGTGCGCGGCCTTCACATTTTTCTTATCTGGATTTCACAACTACGAGTCGAAGCGCCGCACCAAGTCCATCTGGAAGGGTACGGTGATCTGGCAACTTTCCGTTACATAGTCGATAGCTGCCGTGCCAGCCATGCGGTCGATGGAGCTGACGTCCAGCGCATAGTTGTGCAACGACCCGCTAGAATCGGCGAAAATGGCACGGTAGGCCCCTACGTCCACCTGGTTGAAACGCGACCCCAGCAGAATCAGTGCTGCGCCATTGTCGACAACTTCGACATTGGTGGTGGGCTGTTCCGTCACGAAGTCGACGTTGGTACCGTTGGGGCAGATGACCGTCTGGCTACCCCAGCTAAAGCGCCACTCGCCTTCAACGGGCACGCCGGGTGGCATCTCCAACGGTTCGGGGATTTCCACCGGGCGGTCGAGCAGGGGCACCGGCAGTGCTTGCACGTCGTTGGCATCGAACGGCACCGGGCCTGTGGGTAGGCCAGACGGTGTTCGGTCCTCGCTGATGGGTACCGACAGGCTCGTGCCAGCAACAAGCGTGTGCGATACACCATTCACCTCCACCGTCGCCTCGCCCTCGAGGACGTTGATGGCCATATCCTCGCCGGGCACGGCCTGCAAAAAGGCCGTCGCATTCAGCCGAATATCCACCTCGTTGACGAGCATGTTCACCTCGGCGGTGCCCTCTGGCGTTTGGATGAGCAGCCCGCTGTTGGGCGCTTCGGCGCAGGGGGCATCGGCGCGGGCGCTCTCGAAGTAGAAGGCCTGCATGGGCGCGTACACCTCATCGAGCACGCCAGGCCCCTCGACCTGATCGGTCACGGGCACTTCGTCGACTTGTGGCAAGCCGCGCACAAAGCCCGCAGCCACCCAACCCAACGACATTTCGTCGGGGGGCACGCGTACCTGAAGCCACTGGCTGTCCGTCGAACGACCGATGGCGGTGGCGCTTTGGCCCGCACTCAACGACCCGATGATGCGACTGTTGCCGATTGGCAACGCGCGCACATTCACGCCTTCGGTGGCCGTTACGGGCGCCTGGTACGATGCCGAATCCACCAGCACATCCCCAAAGAGCACCAGCAGCACATCCTCGGCACCGCCGGTTTGCAGGGCGGCCTGTACGCGCATCAGCGCGACACCCCAGATTTCGCTGTCGAAGGTCATCGGGCTAAGCCGCAGCGATTGCAGCCGGAACACCTCTTCGATGTCGCCGGGTTGCTCGAAGGTGATCATCCCGGTGCCGGGTTGTGGGTTGGCATTGAGCACGTCGTTGCCGTAGCAAATTTCGTTGAGGGTGGTCTGCTCACACTGCATCTGGGTGGATTCCAGCGCAGTGCTAACGATAGCGGGGCAAATCTCGTCGATACCGCTTACCTGAGCGAATAATAGCGTTGATAAGAATAACGCAGAACGTAGCATGTATCAATTCCGTTACCTCACATACTCTCAGCAGTGTATCATCAACTAAGACATGTTGCATGAGAGGAACTTTCCCAGCGGGCGGCTTCGGCTTCGGTAAAGCCACGATTGGCCATCGCGCAGGCTTCGGCTACCCAACGCTCGAGGCGAAGTTCCCATCGGAGGAGTGCGCCATCGCGCCCGACACTGTAGAGTACACCGCCAGCAAAGGCTACATCGTTCACCCAATCGCCGTGGCCTACAGGCACATCTCCGATTTCGGTTTGCGTCGCGCGGTCCCACAGGCGCACCCGCCCATCGCGCCCGCCCATCGCGAGCATGTCGCCATCGGCATTGAGGTCAACTGTATGTAGCCCTAACGACTCCTCCGCGATGGGCACTGCACCCAGGGCCTCGCCCGTTGCAGCATCCCACCAGCGGAGGGTGCCGTCCATCGCGACGGAATACACCACATCGTCATCGGAGCTGTAGACCACACCGGTCACACGGTCGGTGTGGCGCGCTACCGTTCGATGCAGTAGCTCGCCGGTTTCGGCATCCCACCACGCGAGGCCGCCATCGCGCCCACCGCTGACCACCTCGCACCGGTCAGACGGCGCGGCCAGGGCGAGCACGCCACCATTTTGGCCCGCCAGCACCGGCTCGCCCAACTGGGTGCCGCCTTCGGCTTCCCACAATATGATGTGGTTATCGTCGGCACCGGTGACAATGCGGTTGCAGGCAGGCACGCCCGTCACGGACTGAATGGCAGCGTTGTGGCCGCGCGCATCGAAGACGCGCGCGCCCGTCGTCACATCCCAAGCGTACAGCGTGCGGTCGACCCCGACGCTGACGAGCGTCTCGCCGACAAAGGCAACATCGGTGATGGCTGCGTTGTGCCCGGTAAAATCGATTGCTTCCTCGGCGGTGACGACTTGCAAGCTTCCATCGCGGCCCGCATAGGCGACTAAATCGCCCGACACAGCCACGCCCATCACCTCCGATGAACTGCGCACGACCGTCTCGTTGGTGCGCTGCGGGCGGGCGAGGTCCCATTGAACAACATCGGTGCCGCCTGTGGTGAACTCGCGGGTGCCTGGTCGCGCGGCCACCGCAGAAATCGCGTCCTTGTGTACACTCAGCCGATTCGTTAAACGCGCGCCCGTTGCGGTATCCCACACTTGGACGAAGGCGTCGTTACTCGCTGTGACGAAGACGGACCCGTCATCCATAAATGTGAGGCCGCGTATCCAGTTTGCGTGGCCGGTCTGCAAGCGATAGACGGCCTGGTCACCTTGCCACAGCACCACATGTGCGTCTGCCCCACTGGAGGCGACAAACGTACCGGTCAGGTCCGCCGCGAGGCTCATCACCCAGTTTTCGTGCCCCAGTAGCGGCTCGCCCAGTGGCGTAAGCTCTGGCAGAGCCCAGCGCCGCACCGCGCCGTCCGCGCCACCCGTCCAAAGCACGTCACCGGCAATCACTGCCGCATAAACCGCCTCAACGCACTCGTTGGTGTCGCCAATGTCCGCCGCGAACGCGTCGCAATCGTGCGCGTCATCGGCACGACTTGCCACCTCCCCGCTTGCGACATCCCAAGCGATAAGCGAATTATCGGCCCCAACCGAGACGAGCATCGCATCGTCCGGCAAGAATACAAGCGACCAAACATCGCCTGCGTGCCCTACAAGGCTCGTGCGCAGTGCCCCGCTTTGCACATCCCACAGGCGGATTTCGCCAGCCGCGTCGGCAGTCGCGAGCACCGAGCCAGTGCTATCGAACGTCACGGCGTTGACCCAACCCGTATGCCCGACCAACGGCCCGGCGACAAGGTCACCGGTATCGGCGTCGTGCAGCCGAACAGTCCTATCGCGGCCCCCGCTGGCGAGCAACCGGCCATCGGGGCTGTAGGCGATGGCTCGCGTGGCGATTTCATCGGCTGCGATGTACCGCTGCATGTAGGGGAAGCTGTTCAGCACCGTGTAGAGGCTGCTGCGCGCCTCGGTCGTATTTGCGACTGCCACCGCTTCGACCCCCAGCAACAGCGATAAGTCTGGTTGTTCGTCGCGGCGGAACAGCGCCATCACCGCCAACTCGCGCGACTGCGCCGTTTGCGCGTTTCGGCTGGCCCGGCCCTGTAGCACCACCGCCAGAACCGCCGCCGCCACCGCAACCAACAGCAGACCGGTCATCACCGCAGCGAATAAACGCAAGCGCTGCACGCGGGCCTCACGCCGGGCGACACTTGCCGCCACGAAGGCCACTTCCTCGGCGTCTAACTTTACCGACTCCGCCAGCGCCTCGAAACCTGCGAGCCGCGTGCCCTCCACCAGGAAGCTGTTGTCGCGGGCACTGTTCTGCCACTCCTTCACCGCCGACGCGAGCCGTGCCCGCTGCACGAGTTCATCCTGGCTTTCGCTTACCCAATCGCGGAACATCTTCCAGGAGTCGATGATGGCCTCGTGCGCGATTTCGACCGTCGGCATGCGTGTGACCGAATCCCGGTCGAACGTCAGCAGGCGGTGCTCACCGAAGCGTTGCAAAACCGCCTCGACGAGCGGTGCATCGTCACCGGTGAGCAGTTGCGCGCGCATCACGCGCTGGCGGGTGGCGCCCCGGCGTTCGTCGAGCGTAACCAGCCGGAGAAACACGCGCCGGGCGGCTTCTTGTGTATCGGCGTCGAGTTCGCGGTAGAGTACTGTTGCGCGCCGCGAAAGCGCCCCGCCAATGCCGCCAACCGCCTGATACCCCGCCAGCGTCAGCGATTTTCGGTCGCTGCGCTCGAACAACTCGGCGAGGGCAAATTGCAGCAGCGGCAACGCGCCCGGTTGCGCGGTCACATCGGCGATGATGGCTGCATCCAGCCCCTCGTCGACCACCAAACCGGCCTGTTGTGCCGGTTCGCGCACCGCCTTCGAAAGTTCGGGGCCGTTCATGGGCAACACCACCATCGTGGCCTGCTGCATCAGTTCGCCGAAGGCCGAATACCGCAACGGACCATCG
>CAYSVE010000153.1:0-10322 GCA_964434365.1 uncultured Anaerolineaceae bacterium
CCCGAACCGGCGAGTCCGGACGCCTCCGGAAACCCAGCCCCCGACCTGGAACCCTTAGGTAGTGCCACCGAGGGCGAAACCCCGACGGTGCAACCGCCGCCCGATTTGGGTGGGTTGAACACGACCTCTGACATGCCAAACCCCTACGAACCGGAGTCGGAACGCGCACAACCCGTGAGCGTCGGAACGGGCGCAGGGCACAGTGCGACCGGCAACCACACCGCCGGGCACAAAAAACCACCGCCGTTCCAAACCGACAACCTTCGAACCGGGGTCCAACAGCGCGACCCACGCATCGTCACGCCGATGGTGGCCCCCTTGGGCACCGAGGGCCTGCCGCGCGCCGTCACCACCGAGGCGCGTAATCGGCTGCGGATGCTGCAAAATGTGCGCGCATTCTGGGTCGATGGCGTGCTGGAAACGGTGCTGCTCGGTCAAAACCCGATCGACCTCGAAATGACGGGGATGCAAACCGCCGAGGTGAACAGCCCGTGGGACATCATGGTGGGCATTAGCGGCACCAGCAGCATGACGACCATGCCCCCCGGCACGCGCCTCATCGATGCCTATGCACGCCTCAACGGTAAGGTGCTCATCCTCGGGGGGCCGGGCAGCGGCAAAACGACGGCCCTGTTGCTGCTCGCGCGTGACCTGCTCGACCGCGCCGACCGCGATGAGGCAACATCGATGCCGGTGGTGCTCACGCTTACGAACTGGCCGCGCACACGCAAGCCCATCGCCGAGTGGTTGGTCGACGAATTGAACGACAAGTACGGCGCGCCGCGCCATGTGGCCGAGGGTTGGGTTAGCAACGACCAACTCACCTTGCTGCTCGACAGCTTCGATGAGGTGCCCCTCAGCTACCGGCCAGAGCTTATCGCCGCCCTGAACCAGTTCCAGGCCGAACACGGCTTTACCGACTTCGTCGTATGTAGCCGCGAAGCCGAATACGAAGCTGCCGAAACCAGCTTGCGTGTTAACGGTGCGGTGCGGGTGCGCCCACTTTCGGTCGACCAGGTGGACCGCTTTTTGGAAAGCCTCGGCCCCGATATGTACGCCGTCCGCGTGATGCTAAGCGAGGACTACGCCCTGCGCGAACTCGCGCGCAGCCCGCTTTTCCTCAGCATAGTTACCACGGCCTATCGCGGCCTCAAGCCAGAGGAAATCCCCAGCTACGAGAACACCGAATCGCGCCGCGCCCACATCTACGACCTGTACGTGCGCCGGGTGTTCGCGCGTAGGGCGGGGGATGAGCGCTACACGCGTAAACAAACGCTGGAGTATCTGCGGTGGTTGGCCCGCCGCATGATTACCCGCAGCGGCGATGTGTTTCTCATCGAGCAAATGCAGCCCAGCCTGCTGCTGCTGCAAGAGCGCAAACGCTGGACGACCCTCGTGCGCGGTATCGCGGTGGGTGGCCTCGCCCTCACGTTCGGCCTCCCGGCCCTGCTGATTCCGCTGCTTACCGATGTGGGGAACTTCTGGTTTGCGCCACTATTGGCGGCGGTCGGCGCGTTGATGGGCACCATCTTCACCAGCCGCAGTTGGAAGAACCCGGTCGGGCATGTTGCAGTGGCGATTGCGTACGGCCTCGCGTGGGGCGTCGGCCTGGGTATGAGCTATGGCCCCGGCCCGGCGATTGGCCTGGGTGTGGGCATCGCCCTTAGCGTGGGCTTCGCCCTGAACACCATCGTGCGCACTGTCCTCAACGACAGCCACATCAACCCCAGCAAAGTCGACGTAACGGATGTGCTGAACGTCAGCCTGGAACGCATGAACCCGCTGGTGGGGCTATTCGGGGCGATCGTCGGCGGCACCCTCATCATCGCGTTTACACTGGCCCTCGCCGGGGCCGAGGCCACCGCCGGGCGCTTCTTGCTGGGGCTTGTGGGCGGCAGCGCCGTGGTGGCGGCCTGCGGCTACGTCGTAAGCGGGTTGGGCAGCATCGTGGCCGAGGCCCGCACCCGCCCGAACCAGGGCATCTTCAACAGCCTCAACAACGCCAACCGCCTGTGGTTGATCTCGGTGCTGCCGGTGGTGGGGCTGGGTTTGTTGGGCATCGCCCCGGCCACCACCCTCGCGACGGGCGTCGCGTACGCGTTGGGCGGGTTGGGGGCTTTCACGGTGCCATTCTGGTTTGCGTTCGGCGGCTACAACGTCATCCAGCACGCGATGATACGGCAGGTCCTCTCGGGTTCCGGCGAAATTCCGCGCGCCCTGGCCGACTTCCTCGATTATGCCGCCTCGCTGGTACTGCTGCGGAAGGTCGGCGGTGGGTACTCGTTCCTTGTGCCGAACTTGCTGGAGTACTTCGCGCAGATGGACGACGACCGGCTCAAGAAGCTAGAGCGCGACCCGCGGTAATTCGTGACGAGTCATGCATATCTGGCTTCGACGGGGGATTGTGGTTCGCGTTGATTAAGGCTCAGTTCAGGTGGGCGAGCCATGCCTCGCCCCCGTAAAACATCTGCCGCTAGCCGTTGAGGTACGCGAAGATGGGGTCGCAGCCCGTGCTGCTCAGCATCACTGTGGCGGCAGGCACCCGCCCCTGCCGACCGAAACTCGTTTCCACGCGATACCAGCCGAAGTTATCTGGGGTGTACCCGGTCACGGGCAACGTGATGAAGAACGAGCCTTCCGCCGGGGCGTTGAGGTCCGGCAGCACGCGGATGTTCAGCGGGTTGCTATTGACCTCGGTGGCCGTGCACGACGCCTCGGTGACGATAAGCGGGGCTGGTTGCGGCGGTAGCGCGTCGGGGGCATCCGCGCCATCGAAGGGTAATGCCGTCGGTGCGCTCTCGACAACGACCGGCACCGCAGTCGGTGGGATTTGCGTGTTACCAATATCCACACTCGCAAATTCGGTCGTACTCAGGCTGCACGCACTCAGCGCCAGCAGGCCCAGGCCCACAAACACATCACGCACAATTCGCATATCCGGTTGTTTGATTCCTCATCGCAGGGGGTTGGTGGTCGCGTGATTGCGACCTATACACGCATCGTATGGCGGAAAAACCCGGCTGTCAAGTAGTGGGTAGGGGTCACGGAGGGCAGGTGTCGGTTACGACCGATCGCCCGGTGCCGATGTGCGTATTTGGGCCGTGGAGGTCGCGTAAATTTCGGTCGCACGCTGTGCATGGGTAGCGATTACCGCCGTCTGCGTGCGCTGGGTGGGTGTCGGCAAGGTAACGTAGTACGTGCTCAGCATCAGCAGCGCGATGAGCACCAGGATAAGCCCAATCGGCAGCGCAAACGACGCCCAGCACGGTGCGTTCGCCAGCAGGATGACGCCCACCCCACCGACGAACAGCACAATACCAAACAGTAGGATCAAGCGTCGCCGCTGGGGATATCGGGCGTGGGCGTGGGCCGAGGTTCTGGCCAGCTAAACCGACACTCACTCACCTCACCGCGCGGTATCGTGTCGCAGCGGCTAATCACATCATCTGCGAAGCGCACCTCGAAGGTCGAGCGGTTCACTGGCTCCACCCGCCAGAAGAACAACTCGACGTTCGCGAGCGTTTCTTCACTCTGGAAATCCTGGCACTCTTGCGGCTCTACCGGGCGTTGATTCTGTCGCACAATGCGTATGCACGACTCGGGCGGCAGCACGTCGCCGCGAATGCGGTCGCCAGAGTATTCATCGTTGCCTTCGTTATCGGCCCCGCGCACAAACAACAAATCGCCGACGTTAAATGTGTAGTCGCTGGCGTTGTACATCACAAAGGAGGCCTCATCGTAGAACAACACCACATCGCCGAACTCATCGCTGCTGTTGGTCACGGCCCCACCGGTACCGTTGCCACCGCCGCCACCCGCCGAACCGTTGTCATCGCCGTTGGTGTTACCGCCACCGCTGCCCCCCCCGCCGACCAGCACCATTACCAGCAGTGCGACGCTCACAAGGGCCGCGACGGCACTAATCGCCACGATGCGCGTGCGGCGGGTTTGCAGTTTTTCTTCCTCTGCCGAGGTGCTACCCAGTGCACTCGGTATCGACGGAATCGGCCCGGTGGGCGCGGGCGAAGTCAGCCCGGCCAAATCGATAGTCACGTTGTTCTCGGCGTAGGCTTGCTGCACCAGCTCCACAAATTGGACGGCGGTAGTGGGGCGCTGCTCCGGCTCTTTGGCGAGTGCCTTCAGCAATACCAGGTCCACCGCCTGCGGAATTTTGGCGTAGCGGTCGCTGGGGGTAGGCGGCGGCTCGTTGATGTGTGCCAGCGCGATTTCCATCGGCGTGTCGCCGTCGAAAGGCGTATCGCCCGTGAGCACCTCGAACATAATCACGGCCAGCGAGTAGATATCGCTTTGGGGGCTGGCCTGGGTGCTCGCCACGGCTTGCTCCGGCGCGATGTAACGCGGCGTGCCAAAGGCCGTGCCGAGGGTGTTGTCGTTTTTGCTCAGCACCAGCCCGAAGTCTGTGAGAACCGCCTTGTCCTCAGGCGTGACGAGAATGTTGGACGGCTTCACATCACGGTGGATGATGCCGTGCTTGTGGGCGTAGTCGAGCGCACGGGCGACCTGCAACATAATCCGTAGCCCCCGCTGCACATCCAACGGCTCGCCGATGCGGCGCTGCTGACGCAAAATTTTCGCCAGGTCATCGCCGTTGATGAGCTGCATCGCCAAAAAGTAGAGCTTGTCTTGCTTGTCGTACTGGTAAATGGTGATGATGTTGTCGTGTTCGAGTGCGGCGACGGCCTGTGCTTCGCGCACAAAGCGCCCCGCCATCGTCTCGTCGATCTCCTGCCCCTCGGTCGTGAGCACCTTCACCGCCGCGTACCGGTTGAGCTTGGGGTCTACCCCACGGTAGATGCGCGCCATCCCGCCGATTGCCATCACATCTTCGATTTTGTAGTCGCCCAACTGCTGCCCGATCAGCGGGTCTTTCTTATTACGATCACTCACGCTCTCGAACTCCGGTTGTAAGCTGTGTTTACTTGCGATTTTACTGCGGTTCGGGTATTTGCGACAACAACGCTAACCCAACGATACATAGACATTTCGTGAATAATTCTTTATGTCACTGGAAACTTTACAGAACGATGTTACCAAATTTTGCTCAGGCATCACTCTACCCACGCAGGATACGCCATGCCACAATGCAGCGGCAGGCTTTTTTGCACATCGCAACAGGTGTTACGCAGGAGAAATAACACAGTGAGCAAACACGCAACCACAAATCGTCACCATGTCGGCTGGTCCTGGTTCATTCGCTGGGTGCTACTGGTGACGCTCGCTTCGGCGTTCAGCGTGACGACCCGCAACTGGGTTCTCGACGCCGACGCGGCCATGCGTGTGCTCAGCCTGGTATCGTCCGTCAGCATTGTTGTTTACTTTGGCGCACAAGCGTATGAACTCCCGTATCCCGTTCGGCATCGCATGCGGGCGTGGTTCGGCCTCAGCCTGGTCGCAACTTTCGTCGCCAATCTCATTTACCCCTGGGTGTTTCGGGTCGTTTACAGCTTCGGGGTAGGCTCACTCGGCGTCAACTCGCTACTGTCGATCCCCATCGTCACCTTCGTCGACAGTGTGATCACGGGGTTGCTCGTCGGGGGTGCACAGGCCCACATCCTGCGTGCATATCTCCGCGAGCCGTGGCGGTGGATTATAGTTCTGATTGCTTGCGGAATCGGGCGTGTGTTGCTCTTTCGGTTGGTTTTGCGCGTGCCGTGGTTCGGCATAGCCCTAAGTGATGAGGTGGGGTTGTTCATCGTGCAACTCGTTCCAAGCGCGATCAACGCGGCGCTTTTAGGAGCGGCGCTGTGGTACGCCCTCGAAAACGAGCGCATCGCCGACCGACCAGACCATGATGCGGCCCCGCTCAAACCAAAGCGCGACACCGAGAACAGTTAATACACAACATCGGCAGATGGATGCCGTGGGGCGAGGCTGGCTTTCGTATCGCCTGCGCCCCTACGAATCCTCGATGCGGTAAACCTGCGCCCCGTCCGCATCGAAGGCCAGGTCGAGGTACGGCGCATCGGCGACCTCGCCCGCACGGGGGTAGGCATCGGTAAACGGACGCTGCCAGCGCACGTGCGCTGCGAAGCTGGCCGGGTTACCCACCACCTGCGGCACAATCACATAATCGACACCCGCCTCGGCCAGCAAATCGGCGTGGGTGGGGTCGGCGGGGTCCTCCCAAAACGCGCGGAAGGCTGCCTGCTGCACCGTATCGGCGAGGGGGTCGCCCTCGGTTTGGAAGAAGGGCTGCGGGCGGTAGTAAATCGCCTCGCGCTCCGCGATGACGGGCACCCAATCGCCCTCCTGCGGGCCAGGGAAGTTGAGAATCAACGCGTCCGGCGGCGTGTTTTCACGCAGCCACGTCATGGCCTGCACATCGGCATGGCTGGCAAACGCCCCAAAGAAGCTCACCCGGCCCTTGCTCGCCGCGATGATGTCTCGGTGGAAGGCCCCCGCCAGAATCATACCCGCCGCCGCCGCAATCAATAGGGACCACGCGGTCACCCGTAGGGGCGCAGGCGAATGCAATGAGCCTCGCCCACCGCGTTCATCATCGTACGACACATGACCTCGCTCGCCCAGCCACACCGCGATTTTTCGCCACCCCCACGCCAACGCGATGCCCCCCGCCAGCGCATACGGCACGATCGGCCCGTGCCACGCAATGCTGAACGGATAATCGTAGCGCAGTACCGGCGCGACCAACCCCGGCACCGCCCGTTCGAGGACGCCCAGCGCCCCAAAATCGAGCACGAGCAGCCACCACCCGAGCGCCAGCAGCGTCGCCCGGTTTCGCTGCAACAGGCCGAGCGCAACGCCGAACGCCGCCAGCAGCACGATCAAGCCACCGTGAAAAATGACCTCCGGCGGTACCGACGTGATGATGCGCCAGTAGGCTGGGTCTCGCGAAAACGGCGAAATGATGTCTGCGCCCAGCAGGTGCACAACGCGCCACAACCACGGCACCAGCAAAATCAATGCCCCCAACGGTATCGTCAGCGGGAGGTGCAGCCACCGCCGAAAATTCGGTCGTGGTTGGGCAATCCACAGCAGCAACAGCCACGGCCCATATCCCAACGCCGTGATAATCGTCGTGTCGGGGTGCGCAAGCACCAGCGCTGCCAACGCCAGCGCGCCCCACGCAGGCCCGAAGCGCGCCCCATCGAGCGTGCGCGCCGCTTCGATAAACAACAGCAGCGCGAAGACCAGCCCCAGCAACGTCGTGTAGTGGCTATCCATGTACGCGGTAAACAAACCCGTGCCGATCACACCGGCCAGGGCCGTCGCCCGCGCCAACACGCGCTTCGTCGTCGCACGGGTAGGCGTGGAATGCGCAGTCTGGTCGGGGCGAGGGATGGCCTCGCCCGCCTCGCCCGACGCAAGCACCCATCCTAAATCCCACAACAACATCACCACCAGCGCCGATAGCACCGCCCCGGCCCAAAACTGCGTCGTGTGCAGCGGCAGCGTCGACAAACTGCTGATGAACGCCACCAGCACCGTAAACCCCGGCGCATACAGGTAGCTCACATCCGGTTGGAGCGGCGCGAGGGTCGTCAGGTCGCCGCCGAGTTTGGCCGTCAGTGCCAAATAGCCGAAACCCTGTGCGTCGGTATCGAGCGGGGCGGGCAACACCACCGCCGGGATGCTATACGCGAGCAGCACGACCCCGAAGAACGCCCAATCGAGCGGGGCATAGCGCGCAACCCCGCCTCGCCGAACCGCCCAACCGACGAGGCCTAGCGCGGGCAGCAGCATCGCCGCGCCCACCGGCCACCACCAGCCGAATACCATCCCCACCGACGACGCCCCGACGATCCACAGGGCCAGCCCGCGCGCCAACAAAGTCGCAGGGAAAACCGTTATTGCAGACCCCAAAGCCACACCACACCGAGTTCGCTGGCTGTTGCGACGAAACGGTCCTTCGGGTCGAAGGCCACCGCATTCATCGGCGATTGTGTGTCGATGCGCCGGACTTCGGTCCGGTTCGCTAAATCCCATAAACGAAATTCGCCAGTTACGTCGGTCGATGCAAGCAGGGTCCCCGTACTGTTGAAAGCCAATGCGCTCACAGCCGATGGGTGCGTCCCAAGTACCTGTGTATCCCCCGTTTCAATGTCCCAGGTGCGTACGCTACCGCTCTCCTCGGCAGCGACGATCGTTGTATCGTTCACGACCATCGTCGTGATGATGCCCCTCGCACCGAGGAATACGTTGCGCATGGTGGTTTCTGAAATATCTAAAGAGTGAATGACGATACCGCCCGACCAGATGATGTTGCGTTGCTCGGCATCGAAGGCCAGGTTGCTGGGTGTTTGCACACCCGATGTCACCGACTCGACTAGTTCGCCGGTGCGAACGTTCCAGAGTTTCACGGCGTTTTCACGATAACCGACGGTCGCCAGCACCAAAGCCCCAGAGCCGAAGCGTACATCGAGTACATCATTGGTGTGGGCCTCGAATGCGCGCAGGGTATTGCCGCTGATGGTCTCCCAAACCCGTACGGTGCCATCGGCTGCCCCGGTTACGATAAACTGACCATCATCGCTCACATCGAGCTTGCGCACCGGGCTGGTGTGCCCGCCGAAGATCGCGATTTCGCCCTCGGCGCCTGCCTCCAGGTCGACCTGCCATAAGTGGACGAAGTTGTCCTCGTCGGCGGTGATCAACACGTCGTTGGTGGGGTTGAACGCAAGATCGTTGACAGCCCCGCTGTGCCCGGCGATTAATAGCACTTCGTCATCATCGGGCAGCCGATACACGCGCAGGGTACCGTCGCGGCTGTAGACGGCCAGCGCAAGCCCATTCGGCGAAAATGCCATCGTGGAAATACCGCCCGGTGTTTGCAAGGTGCTGGTCGGGTTCATGTCGGCATCCCATATCTGGATGAACCCATCGACATCGCCGGATGCAAACTGCTGACCATCGGCACGTGTGGCCAGCGCACTAATCGTGTTCTCGTGTTCGGTAAAAACGAAGGTACCGCTTCGTGTGCTCGCGTCGACCAGTCGTAGCGCAAAATCGGGCCGGGCAACCAGCACCAACCCCTGCGTCCCCTGGAAGGTGGCCGTATTGGCAGTGCCAACCTCGCTGGTGCCATAACTGAGCACCACGCCATCGTCAACCTGCCGCACGTAGAAGTTGTTATCGCGCCCTACCGAGAGCACCGCATTGCCACCTTCATCGAAGGTCACCTGCTCTACCCAGTCGGTATGCCCCCGGAAGCGTGCCACTTCATTGCCGTTGTCAGTCTCCCAAACCACCACGAAACCGTCCTGCCCACCCGTTGTGAGTTCGTCTCCCGACGGGCTAAACGCAACGCTGCGAACCTCACCCGTGTGGGCAGGGAAACTGACCGTCATCGCGTTGAACTCGCCGTCCCATAGTTGCACCTCACCGCTCACAAGGCCCAGGGCGACTGCTGTTCCCTCCGCATTGTAGGCCAACGCGCGAATGGGGCTAGATGTCTCCACAAGCCGGGGGGCAGCTTCCGTGCTCATGTCGTTAACCCACAACCCTTGTGTGGTAAGCGCCGCCAGTTGGTTGCCATCGGGCGACCAGTGAATTTCCTCGACGACCCCACGCCCCAGGCGCGCAATTTGCCGAATATCGCTGGCGTTCTCTGGCGTGAGTGCTTGCGCGTCGCCCGCCTCGCTCTCGGTCGGCAGGGGACCAGCGGAGTTGGTTGTGGACGGGGCCGGTCGACACGCTGCCAACGTCGCTACGATAATCGTCGTGATAAGTAACGTTTTCTTAATCATAACTTGCGCCTCTAGCTTTGCTTAACCATCAAGTATACCCGACCTCCAAATTGAATTCGAACCGGAACGGGCCTATAATGTGTTAATAGGTCGCGTTGTTCGTTAACCAAACACCCTGTATTTATCGGCAGTGTACAGCCCCACCCTCTTATTTGCGGGCCTACGCTACGAGAGAGAGAGCACTTATCCTATGTCCGCCGAGTTTGTCTCACGCATCCTCGGGATGATCGTGTTTACCGTCGCCGGGACACGCCTTGGCGTAGACCTCGCGAGTGCTGCGAGTTTATCGCCCCCACTCGCTGGTTTCGTCTTCGCGCTCGTCGGTGTCCTCGTTGGCCTCATTGTAACCCCATGGCTTACCGTGCGCCCCTACTTCGGCCTCCGCCGTGCCCTCACCGAAATGCCCGTCGAGCTACTGTTCATGTCGTTCCTCGGCCTGCTGATGGGCACTGGCATCGCGTTGCTGGCGACTTACCCACTGTCGCAACTTGCGCCCCCCCTCGGTAGCTGGATGCCCACGGCGGCGTTGATGATGTTTTGGAAAAAGGGTGTAAAGGTGGTTGGGATGCGTGGCCGGGAATTGTGGTAGATGTT
>CAYSVE010000154.1:0-10312 GCA_964434365.1 uncultured Anaerolineaceae bacterium
CTACTTCACACTCATCGTCGAGCATGTCGCCTATTACGTTGTGCGCCTCGTTGGGCAACCGTTGTACCTCAACCAACCGCCTGCGCCCGATATCCTGTTGCATCACATTAGCTACATGGTGTTGTTCGCGACTGCGCTGCTGCTCGGCCACTGGGAATACATTTTCAAGTGGGTTGTGTTTCTCAATTTGCTGTACGCCATACCCTCCAAAATCCTGCTCATCCACACAGCATCGGCCCACCCGAATACCTACTGGTGGTATCTCATTCAGTATGGTGTGTGGCTCGTGCTGCGGGTGGGGGTTTACAGCGCGTTGACGATCGGCTATTTCTTCGGCATCGATAAATCGGCCCTGCCCGTTTCGTTCTTCTGGACATTTGTTGTGCCGTTTACGTTTCTGCTCACGATGGCCCTCGCCGTCTATTGGACCATCAACATGACGGGCAGGGTGAGCAAGATATGGCGACGACGCAATTTCCGTAGGGTACGCGCTCGCGCTACGGTGCGCGGCTGACGCTTGGTACGTTATGCGCCCTTTTGCCGCACGTCGATGACCATAGCACATAGCACCCTTATTCGGACAAAACACCCGTGAACCCACTTATCCGCACAAACCCACTCATCACCCTGCCGATTGGCGCTGGCTTGTTGGTGTTTAGCAGCGCCTACATCGACACCTTTGCTATCCCGCTGTTGGTGTTGTTGCAGTTGCTTGGCTTTACCGGCCTCTGGCTCAGCGTGGCCCAACTTTTCGAGCGGTTCCCATTCCGCTTTAACCGCACGAAAGAACAGCACATGCATTGGATGGGGTTGGTGCAATATGCGGTGGTGTGTGTGTGCGGCGCGGTGATGCTATGGCAGGACCCGCAGCGGTTCGATTGGCTGGTAAACGGCTCACGGTTTTACGTCACGCTTACCGTCGCGAATATCGCCTACTACATCGTGGATACCGTCGCAATCGCGTATTACCTCGATGGCCGTAGGGCGCCGGATAAAGTCTTTCATCACATGAGCTATGCCGTGTTGTTGTCGATCGCGTTGCTGCTGGGGCACTGGGAGTATATTTTCGTGTGGGTTGGCTTCCTGAGTTTGTTGTACGGCCTGCCCTTCAAGGTGATGCTCATCTTGAAGGCGTCAGCACATCGGCAAACTTATTTGTGGTACCTCATCCAGTACGGCGCATGGGTTTTGCTGCGCGTCGGCGTCTTCGGCGCGTTGATGCTTTACTACTTCGTCGGCATCGATAAATCGGCGCTGCCGACGTCATTTTTCTGGACGATCTATGTTCCATTTACGTTCCTGGTCAGTGCCGTGTTGGGCATCTACTGGGCTGTGGATATGTCTCGTGTGGCGAGCAAAACGTGGCGGCGGCGCTTCGGTCGCCAGGGCAGCATGGCCCCGCTGCGCCAATGAGCGCACCTGGTTAGGTCATCGCACCACGTGTAACCGGTAAGGGGAAAACGTGTTCGGGCCGCAAGACCGCTGGGTGGTGATAAGCACAGGGCTTGGCACAGGCATGGGCTACATCGGCCTGTCGTCGCTTGTGGTGGCGCTGCCGCAAATGCAAGCCGACCTCGGCGTAGACGGTGCCGGGCTGCTGTGGGTCACCAACATTTACCAGTTGATGCTGGCCTCCCTGTTGATCGTGGGCGGGTCGTTGGGCGATGTCATCGGGCACCGGCGGACTTTTGCGCTGGGGGTCGTGGTGTTCACGCTTGGGTCCGCCGCATCTGGGTTGGCGGGCAGCCTCGCGGC
Source organism: uncultured Anaerolineaceae bacterium (assembly GCA_964434365.1). GTDB lineage: Bacteria > Chloroflexota > Anaerolineae > Aggregatilineales > Phototrophicaceae > CAYSVE01. The sequence goes on from CAYSVE010000154.1 coordinate 1,756, forward strand.
GATGCTGTCCACGCGCGCGGTGCAGGGCCTCGGCGGCGCGCTGATGATACCGGGCGCATTGGCTGTGCTCACCAGTCACTTCTCCGACGAACAGCGCCACCGCGCGATCGGCCTTTATTCCACACTCTCGATTTCGATGTCGCTGCTGGGACCGGTGCTCGGCGGGTTGCTGGCCGCGCAGGGCTACTGGCGCGGGGTGTTCTTCATCAACCTGCCGATTGCCGCCTTCACGCTGTTTTGCCTCACACGCTTCAGCGCTCGGCGAACGCCCCACCGCCTGCTGCGCGAGGTCGATTGGCTAGGTGCGTTGTTGCTCATTTTGGGCCTTGGGGCGACGGTCTACAGCTTCATCGCGATGGGCCACAGCGGTATCTCGGCTACAAATTTGCTGCTTGCGAGCAGCGGTGTGGCGGGGGTTGGCCTATTTATCCGCTGGGAGCAGCACACCGCCAACCCAATGATTCCGCTGTACCTGTTTCGGTCGCCCTTGTTCACCGCAACGAACATCACGCAATTCCTGCTGTACATGGCCTTCGAGGCGAGCCTGTACTTCTTTACGCTCAATCTCATCCAAATACAGCGCTACACCGAACTAGAAGCAGGCCTCGCGGCGCTGCCGTACGTGCTCGCGCTCATCGCGATGGCGTTCGCCGTGGCCACCATCAGCGAGCGGGTGGGCGTTCGGCGTCTCGTCACGGGTGGGGCCGTCCTCGTCGGCGTGGGGATACTGCTCATAACGCGGGTGGGGCTAACCAGCGGGGCCGATGCGTACTGGTCGACGTATTTCGTGCCGGTTTTGCTCATCGGCGTGGGCATGGGGGTCACGGTCGTGCCGCTGGATACAACGATGATGGGCAGCGTGCCGCTCAGCCACACCGGGAGCGCCTCGGGCATCGACAACGCTAACGTCCGCGTCGCGAGCCTGTTTGCGATTGCCCTGCTGGGCGGCATCGGCCTATCGGTGTACAACACGGCCCTCATCAGCCGCACCCACGACCTTGGACTCTCGGCGGAGGTGCTGGGCGCGCTGGCGCAGCAAAGCCGCGAATTGGGCAATGCCGTTGTCCCGGCGAGCGCGCCGCCTGCACGCGTCGCGCCCATCGAAACTGCCCTGCGCCTGGCGTTCGTCGATATGTTTCGGGTGATTGCGGGGTGTAGCGCCGCACTGGCCTTCCTCAGTGGGGGCATTGCCTGGGCGACGTTGGGCGGCGATGTCATCGCGGCGCGGCGAAAAGTGGAAGCCGCCCAGGGCACCAATATCCCGGGCGGCGAAAGTTGATTTGTGACCCTAACCGATGTTCATCCACGTGGTTTTCAGTTGGGTGTAGTCGTGCAGCGCGTGCAGCGATTTATCGCGCGAGCCGTTGCCGCTGAGCTTGTAACCCCCGAAGGGTATCGTGATGTCCGCCGTATCGAACGTGTTGACGTATACCAGCCCGGCGCGAATCGCCTTCGCGACGCGGTGCGCCGTGCTCAGGTTGCTCGTCCACACGGCGGATGCCAGCCCGTACTGCGAGTCGTTCGCCATGCGAACCGCCTCGGCTTCGTCGTCGAAGTCGACGGTGACCAGCACCGGGCCGAAAATCTCCTCCTGGGCGATGCGCATGGAATTTTGCACACCGTCGAAGATCGTCGGGGGAACGTAGTAGCCGCCAGTCTCCTCCAATACGCGCTCACCGCCCATCCGCACCGATGCGCCCTCATCCACCCCCACCCGGATGTAATTCAGGACGCGCTGCATCTGCTCTTCGCTGACCATCGCGCCGAGGGTAGCGGCAGGGTCGAGCGGGTCGGCCTGGTTGAAGGTGCGCGCGACCTTTTCGACTTCGGCAAGCAGGTCATCTTTGACGCGACGGTCCACCAGCAGGCGCGTCCCGGCGTTGCAGGTTTCGCCCGCGTTGTAGAACACGCCCCAGGCGATCGCCTCGGCAGCGGCGGCGAGGTCTGGGGCGTCGGCAAACACGATGTGCGGACTCTTCCCGCCACACTCCAGGCCAACCTGCTTCATGTTGCTCTCGCCCGCATAGGTGAGGAACAGCTTGCCCACTTCGGTGCTGCCCGTGAACGTGATTTTGTCCACATCCATGTGACGGCCCAGCGCGGCCCCCGCCGTCGGGCCGAAGCCCGTCACCACGTTGATAACGCCATCGGGCACGCCGGCCTCCGAGGCGAGTTCGGCCAACAAAAGCGCATACAACGGTGACTGCTCGGCGGGCTTGAGGACGACGCTATTGCCCGTCGCAAGGGCCGGGCCGAGCTTCCAGGTGGTGATGATAGACGGGTAGTTCCATGGGATGACTGCCCCGACGACGCCCAGCGGTTCACGTTGGACAAGGGCGAGCGTATCGGGCGCGGTGGGGGCGATTTCGTCGTAAATTTTGTCGACGGCTTCGGCGTAATACTGAATGTTGTTCGCCGCGCCCGCCGCATCGACCCTGACCGTGTCGCCGATGGGCTTGCCGACATCGAGGGTTTCCAGCAGGGCGAGGTCTTCGGCGCGCTCGCGCACGAGTTGTGCCCAGCGCAGCATGATCTGCTTGCGCTCGGCAGGCGGACGATTCGCCCAGCGGCCATCCTCGAAGGCGCGCCGGGCAGCGGCGACGGCCCGGTCGATGTCTTCGGCATCGCCCTCGGCCACCTGTGTGATGACACGGCCATCGCGCGGGCTGATGTCCTCGAAGGTTTTGCCGCTAGCCGCATCGACGAATTGTCCGTCGATGAACAGTTGGGTGCGTGGGGTCGCCTGGGCGGCGCGTTCGCGCCATGTGTCGAAGGTCGCTGTTACCATAGGTTTTCTCTCTTCGGGCTAATGTGTATCGTGGAATGCCTAAACTTCGGAAATTTGGTACTGGGCCTTAGCCAGCCACTCGTCTTTGATGCGTACACCCCAGCCGGGGCCAGCGGGTATGGGCACATGGCCATCCACGGCGACGAGTTCCGGTTCGTAGATGCCCACCTGCCACGGATAATACGCCGTCGGTTCGATGGAAAATTCGACGTAATCGCCAGCATTGTCGATCGCGCCCATCATGTGCAACGAAAATACCGTTACCAGCGACAGGTTCGCCGAGTGCAGCACGCACGGCAGGCCCACATCGGCGGCCATTTTGGCGACGCGCAACGCCCGGCTGACGCCACCCACATAGAGGATATCCGGCTGCACGATATCGAAGGCGGGCAGATCGATCATCCGTCGCCAAGCCGACAGCGAGCAATCCTGTTCGCCGCCCGCTACCTGTATGTCGAGAGCGCCCAGCCCGCGCCGGACTTCGGCAGTCTGCTCGTAGTGCCAGTAGGGGCACGGCTCCTCGAAGTGACGGATGCCGTGGTCGTTCAGCATATGCCCTACCGTTATTGCCTTTTTCGGCGCGTAGCCGCAGTTCGCATCGACCATCAGCCGAACATCATCACCCAGCGCTTTACGGATGGCCGGCACTACCGTCTCGGTGCGGCCTTCCCATTCGTCGTGGTTGTGGCCGTTTTCCTTCGCAATGCGGAACTTGAAGGCCGTGTAGCCGTGCGCATCGCGCAGGCGCAAAAAACGCGCTGCCTCGTCCTCCGGGGTGATGTCCCGGCGCATACTCGATGCGTAAACGGGGTATGGGCGCGGTTCGCCACCGAGCAATTCGCAGACGCTCTTCCCGGCGAGTTTGCCGTGCAAATCCCACAATGCGGTGTCGAGGCCACCGAGTGCGCGCCGTAAATACGAGCCAGGAAACTTAAACTCGATTTCGACGATTTTCTGGACTAGCGGGTCGATTTCTGTGGCGTCCTCGCCAAGCGCGTAGGGCGCAACCTGACGGTGCATCACCAGCGCGGCGATATCGCTGTTGTACGTCGAGATTTGCCCCCAGCCCTCGCCCCCGTCGTCGGTACGCAGGCGCACAAGGCTTACAAACTCGGTCGAAAAAGTTTCGATGCTCTTGATCTTCATGTGGGCGCTACTCGAAAATAATCACGTTGCGCAGAGCGTTACCGGCCTTCGCATCGGCGATGGCGTCGTTGATCGCTTCCAGCGGGTAACGCGCGGTGATGAGTTCGTCGAGCAGCAGGCGGCCCTGTTCGTAGAGTGTTGCCCACGCGGGTATATCCACCGGCAGGCGCGACGACCCCATCTTGCTGCCGAGTATTCGCTGCGCGTTATGGGCGAAGTCGCCCGCCTCGACTGGCAGTTTTACCCCTGCCGCTGGCATCCCCACCAGCACCAACGTGCCCCCCCGCCGCAGGAACGTCACCCCCTGTTCGATAGCGCGTTGGCTACCCACCGTCACGAAGACGTAGTCTGCGCCACGGCCATTCGTCAGGCTACGCATCGCGTCTTCGGGGGGCTGCTGCGCCGCGTTAACCGTGTGCGTCGCACCGAAGGCCGTGGCCGCTGCCAGCTTACTGTCGACAATATCCAGCGCGATGATCGTCTTCGCGCCAGCGATGCGCGCGCCCTGTACCGAGTTCAGGCCGACGCCACCCGTACCAATGACGACCACGTGGCTCCCGGCATCGATTTGCGCGGTGTTGACGACCGCCCCGACGCCGGTGATGACCCCACAGGCCAGCAGCGACGCAGCTTCGAACGGCATCGTAGCGGGAATTTTGACGACTTGCGACGCGTGTACTGCGACGCACTCGGCGAAACCGGCGGTGCGTGCGCCCTGTACGATTGGGGTGCCGTCCTTCGTGCGGATTGGGCTTTTTTGGTCCAGTGCAAATGTGCCCTCACACAGCACGGCGTCGCCACGCGTGCAGAAGTAGCACTTTCCGCAGGAGCGCACCAGCGATACCACCACCCGATCGCCCACGCTGACCGTTTGCACATCGCCGCCAACCGCTTCGACAACCCCGCTGACCTCGTGGCCGTAAACAGCGGGCAGCGTGCCGCCCCACGTGCCGTCCATATACAGGATGTCTGTGTGGCAGATGGCACACGCGTGCACCTTTACCCGCACTTCGTCGCGCTGCGGGTCATCGATTTCGACATCTTCGATAACCAGTGGACGACCAAATTCATAGCACACAGCAGCCTTCATACCCGGTTATCCTCGATTCGATGACTTGGGCGTCATATCGACAAAAATCGTTTTGAGTTCGGTAAAGCGGTCGTAGCCGAAGCGCCCGCCCACGCGGCCAAAGCCGCTCTTGGTGCCCGCCCCCCCACCGAACGCGATGTGGTACTCGAACCAGTTGGTCGAGTCGTTGATGACGACGGTGCCCGATCGTAACGCTTCTGCAATCAACATGCCACGACGAATATCGTCGGTGAACAGGGCCATCGTGAGGCCGTAGCCGGTGCGAGTGGCAATCTCGATTGCTTCGGCGTCGCTCGTTATCGTTTGTATCGGCACGATAGGCCCGAAGGTTTCTTCGTGCGCGACGACCATACCAGCGGAGACGGCATCGAGTATGGTGGGCTGATAGTACAGGTCGGTCGGGTAACCGCTTGCGCGGGCACCCCCCGCGACCACCTTCGCGCCCTGGGCGATTGCGTCGCCGATGTGGCGGTCCATTTTGTCGGCGGTTTTGGTGTTCTGCACAGGCCCCATCGTCGTGGCTTCCAGCAGCGGGTCACCCAGGCGGATTTGCGCCTGGGTCTGCGCGATGAGGTGCTCCACGAAGCGGTCTTTGATCTTCTCATGGACGAGCACCAACTCCGAAGCGGTGCAGCTCTGCCCGGCACACAGGAAGCTGCCCAACAGCGTCGCATCGACGGCGCGGGTTAAGTCGGCGTCGTCGAGTACGATGAGCGGGCCGTTGCCGCCGAGTTCCAGCAGCAGGTCCTTCCCAGCGGCGCGCCGCGCAACCGTGTGGCCGGTTTCCACCGAGCCGATAAAACCGACGGCATGCACGCCTTCGTTGACGGCAACTTCGTCGCCGACCACCGGCCCCGGCCCCGTCACGAGGTTGAGGATGCCCTCCGGCAACCCAGCCTCGACGAGCACATCGGCGAGGGTAATCGCGCAGATGGATGTGGTGGGCGCACAGGCCCACACGATGGCATTCCCCGTCGCGATTGCGGGGACGATCAACTCGACAGGCATGCTGTAGGGCCAGTTCCAGGGGGTAATCGCGCCGACAACGCCGCGCGGCACGCGCGTCACGAAAACGCGTTTGTTCGGGTCCTGCGAGGGCAGGATGTGGCCTTCGAGCCGCGTGACATCGGCAGCGACCATCTTGAGATAATCGACGACCTCATCGACTTCGTCGTAGGCCTCGGCGTACAGCGGCTTCCCCTGCTCCAATGTGAGGATGTAGGCCATGGCATCGCGGCGCTCGATGACGATGTCGGCGGCTTTTTCCAGCACCGCCGTCCGCTCGAACGGCGTTCGGCGAGACCAGTCGCGCCAGGCGGCGTTGGCCGCATCGACTGCGGTTTGGACATCGGCGCGGGTGCCCTGCGGCACCGTACCGAGCAACGCGCCGGTTGCCGGGCTATACACCTGAAAGCGCTCGCCCGATTCGCTGTCGCGCCATGTGCCAGCGAAATACGCCTGGTAGTCTTTTGCCTCGTAATTCATAGCTCGCGCTTTTCGATTCGAACGACCAGTTTGCGCCAGTTTTTAACCCATCTTGCGGCGTCCAACAAATCGAAAAAACCGTGCGCGCCTGCTCGTCCACACGTGCCATGCAAGTTGCAGATTGCAGGCTAACGTGTTAAAAACAAGCTTACTTGGTGTAAGAGTACGAAATATTCGTTCATCGCACCGATGTACTTTAAAGAAGATTATGGAGTGAGACCGTGTTAAAAAAGCAAACTGCTCTATTCCTGCTGGTGCTGCTGGTGTTTTCGGCGGTGCCTGGCGTCTTCGCTCAGGATGGCCCCTCGGGCACCTTGACCATCGCCCTACCGAATGATCCCACGTCGCTGTACCTGCCACGTGGTGCCGATGTCACCGCGCGCAATGCTGCGCTGCCAATCTACGACTCGCTGGTTTTCATCGATAACGATGGCGTGGTGCAGCCAGAGCTGGCCACCGACTGGAGCCTCTCGGAGGACAACCTGGAATGGACCTTCAACCTGCGCGAAGGCGTGACCTTCCATAACGGCGAAGCCTTCACTGCCGAAGCCGTCGTGAAGACGTGGGAGCTTGGCACCGATGAGGGGAACGACTGGGCACAGGACTTCTCCCTGGTGGAAGAAATCGAAGTTGTCGATGACTTTACGATCATCGTGCGCACCCCAGAACCCGCGCCGTTCCTGCTGAATCGCATGGACCAGCGCTGGGGTGTTGTTCCGCCTGCCTACGCCGATGAAGTCGGCATCGACGGCCTGGGCAACGCACCGGTCGGCACTGGCCCGTTCATGTTTGTCGACCGCACGTCGGGTGACCGCATCGACCTCGCGGCTAACCCCGACTATTGGGCCGAAGGCGAGCCGGGTGTCGCAGAACTCACCTTCCGCATCATCCCTGATGCAACCACCCGCCTCGCCGCCGTGCAAACTGGCGAAATCGACATTGCCCCGCGTTTGAATGCGGACCTCGCCGCCACACTTGAGGGTGCCGCGAACGTCAACGTACTGCGTTACCCCGCAGACCGCGTGTACTACGTGGGCTTCAAGAATGTGGGCGCTAGTGAAGGCGCAGCCACCGAAGACGCGATGGTGCGGCAGGCGTTGAATTACGCGATCGACCGGCCCGGTATCGTCCAGGGTATTTTCGGTGGCGAGGCCACGCTTATCAGCGGCTTTTTCATCGAGAGTAACCTGGGCTTCAACCCGGAGATCGAACCCTATGCTTACGACCCGGACCTCGCACTGGAACTGCTGGCCGAGGCTGGCTTCCCGGAGGGCGAAGGTCTCTCGCTATCGATGGGCTGCCCGACCGACGCCTACCTCAACATCAACGAGGTGTGCCTGGCCATCCAGCGTAACCTCAGCGCAATCGGCATCGACATCAACGTCGAGTTCGAGACGAGCGGTAGCTACTGGAGCGAGCCACAGTACGGCTCCGTGGGCCTGATGTACGTCGATAGCTGGAGCGCACCAGACGCCCCCGAACCGATGAACCGCCTGGGTGGTGCCCTCACCCCTGGCAACTACTACAACACCTGGGAAGACGACACGATTACCGGCTTGCTGTCCGAGATCCTCACGACGATGGATGCCAATGCCCGCGCCAGCCTCTACACCGAACTGCACACCTACATGTACGACAACCCGCCGTACGTGTACCTGTACGCGCCGAACAGCTTCGAAGGTGTAGCAACGCGCGTGGCGGGCTACGCCCCGAACGGTGCCGAACTGTACCGCGTGAATGGCATCACCGTAACCGAATAACACGAACAACGCGGGGGGTGTAACGAAACCATTCGATCACCCTTCGTTAGCTCCACCCTAGGAAACCGCTGCTGGTCGGCGGTTTCTCGATTGCTCGTCAGGCCTATGACAACAAGCTCCGTGGCAAACCTATGATCAAATACATACACAATCGCTTGCTGCAATCGCTGCTTTTGCTGGTTGGCGTGTTGATACTCGTTTTTTTTATGGTGCGCCTCACCGGCGACCCGGCAGTGCTTATGCTTTCGCGACAGGCGTCGGTCGAAGACATCGAACGCGTTCGCGAGC
>CAYSVE010000155.1:0-10306 GCA_964434365.1 uncultured Anaerolineaceae bacterium
CGTCCATCGCCAGCATGATCCTCACCACCGAGGCGCTCATCACCGACATCCCCGTAGAGAACCCGCCGGCGATGCCGGGCGGCGGCATGGGTGGCATGGGCGGCATGATGTAGGGTTTTGCCTACACCGTCTTCCAAACACCCTGGAAAACGCGAAAGGGCTGCGCACTGCGCGGCCCTTTTTGATGCGGTGTGATGATTGCCATCGGTGGGAGGGACTACAGTTGGCCTTCTACCCAAATGACGGACGCGACGTTATAGCCCAACACGCGCTCGTCACCATTGACCTGCACCGTCAACGGCCCGTTGAACGGATCACGCCCGGTGACTTCTACCGAAGTACCCAGCGCAAACCCCCGTTCGAGGATGTGCTGGAGCATCTCCTGGCCTTCGGCCTTTAGGCGTGCGACAGTTGCCGGGGTATGCAGCGGCAACTCGGCGAGCGGGGTCAACTCGCGCTGGACGATGACGCCGTCTGCACTGGGGATGGGGTCGCCGTGCGGGTCGACATCGGGGTTGCCAAGCTTATGCGCGACGGCGCTCACGAAGCGGTCGCTCACGTAGTGTTCAAGTTTTTCCGCTTCGTCGTGGACTTCGTGTAGCTCGTAGCCGAGTTCCTGCATCAAATACAACTCGATGAGCCGGTGCCGTCGCAGCACCTTCAGCGCCATGTCACGGCCTTTTTCCCGCAGCAACACACCCTGGTACTTCTGATAATCGACGTATTCGGCCTCGTGCAGCCGCCGCGCCATGTCAGTCACCGAGGGCGCGGTGATGCCAAGCGATTCCGCAAGTGCATTCGTCGAGACGCGGCCATCCGCCTTCTGTTCCAGCACATACACAGCCTTCACGAAGTCATCTACCGACCTTGACCCTTGAGTCACGCGTTCCCCTTTAAGTCCCTTTGACGAACCGCCAATATAATAGCACAATCTTCACATGATTCTGGTAAAAGCGAGGGGGCCATATGGACCGTCAAGCGGAAATCGAACGCAAGCATCAACAACTCCAACAATGGATGAGCCAGCACGGTCACGATGCCTTGCTGCTGAAAAAGGCACGCAACGTCTCGTGGATTACCGCAGGGGCCGAACCGATCATCGATCCGCGCAACGAGGTCGGTGTTTTCGGGGTGGCCGTCACGGCGGATAGCCTTGCTCTGCTCACCAACAACATCGAACACGAGCGCCTGAAAGATGAAGAGGACCTGTACGCACTTGGCTTCGAGCCGGAGATTAGCGGCTGGCACGAAGCCGCCGATGACGACACGCTCAGCGACGATGACCCTTCCGTCGAAGATGCATTGCAAGCGATGCGCTCGGTGCTTACCGAGGGCGAGAGGACGCGCCTGCGCGCGTTGGGCCGCGCTGCTGCCGATGCTGTGGAATCGACGTTGCGTACGGCGAGGCCCGGCGTCAGCGAGTACGAACTGTCGGCGCGGTTGGCGGTGAAGTGCATTGAGTGGGGCGGCGAACCCGTGGTGAATATGACGGCCTTCGATGAGCGCATCACAAACTATCGGCACCCGCTAAGCACCGACAACACCCTCAAAGAGACGGCGATGCAGGTGCTATGTATGGCGAAGGGGGGGCTTATCGTTGCCCTCACGCGAATGGTGCACCTTGGCCCAATCGATTGGGAACTCGACCGCAAAATGATCGATGTCGCGATAGTCGACGCGACCGCGATTGCCAACAGCCGCCCCGGGCGCACTTTAGGTAGCGTATTCGAAGCGATACAGGATGCGTATGCCACCCACGATGTGCCCGACCAGTGGAAAAACCACCATCAGGGGGGGCTTATCGGGTACAAAACGCGTGAGAAACTTGCGGTGCCCAAAGAGCCGACCGTGCTGCGCGCAGGCTATGCGCTGGCATGGAATCCGTCGATTGTCGGCGTGAAGTCCGAGGACACCATCATCATCGATGACGACGGCTTCGAGGTCGTCACGCAGGCTGGGGACGACTGGCCACAGTACACCATCGAAGCAGCGGGGCGCGTGGTCAAGCGGCCTGCGATGCTGGCGCTGTAATGCGGCTCGCGACGATTCTCGCGCTAGTGCTACTCGCGTGGCCCGTCCGAGCACAGACGCCTACACCCACGCCGCCGGAGGTCATCAGCACGGTGAATGGTGTTGCCATTACGACCGAAGCCTTTCAGACGCGCTATCGGCTGGAGGTGTGGCTCATCTTGGAGGAAATTATCGCCTTTGCGGAGGACTTCTACGCGCAAACGCCCGATGGCGGACAGCTTTCCAACGCACTGCGCGTGGTATTTCCGCAGCAGTTGCAAGGCCTTTTCAATCCCGATCAACTCGGCGACACCGTGCTCAACAGCATGGAGGTGGATATTCTGCTGATGGCACAGGTCCCAGACTATGACATTTCGCCGATCGATGATGGGAACGTAGAGGATGCGGTGCAAGCGTTCGTTGTTGTTACGCAAAACGTCGGCGATAGCCCGGAGACATTGCAAGTCGCAACGGATACATTCTACGTCGAGGCAGCAACGCTCACCGGCGCAGACGAGGGCGCGGTGCGCGCGTTGTTTGGGGCACGGTTGCTCCGCGCGCAGTTCTTCGAGGCCGTGGATGGCGATTTCATCGAGTGGGCCTTCGAGCAGCAGCAGGCTGCCGACATTCAGCGGGCCGAGGACTGGCAACGACTTATCCCGGCAGACATCGACGGTGCAGAACTGCTCGGCGAGGCGCTGAGCGCAATTACCGGTAGCTAAACCGGCCCCATTTGGGTGTGATATACCACCGATGCCGTAATCAGCAGGGCGACGGCTGCACCGGTAGCCCGCTTCGCCGGGATGGACATCAGCCACGTTGGCGCGGCTTGCGGTTGATCCGCGTCAGCATCGGCATTGCGGGCCTGGATTTGTTTGCCGTTCGCCATCGCGCCCATCGACACGGCGGCGGGGACTGCGGCACAGAAGATGCACATAATCGGTTACCTCATAACAACGTTTATCGTTGGTTGCCGTAGAAAAATGCCTACCACTATCTTACCTGCGTACGATCATCAAGATTGTAACCAACTGTACAATCCGTCAACAAGCCGAAAGAAGGAAGGATGGAATTGTGCCGAAATCATCGTATCGTCTGAAGCTGTTACGTGGCGAAGACATCCTCATCACGAAGTGGGTATCTTCGCACAACTACCACAGCGAGATGCGCACCTTCGCTTTCGAGGTGTGCACCTTATGGACCAACCCGGCTCACCGTTCGACTTCCCAGCCTACAAGGTCGCTGAACGCCACATCGAGCGGGCCAGCCACCGATGCTGCGCCCACCAACCCCACGCGACCACGGGTGTAGGTGTCGTCCATGGTCCACGCGACGACTTCCTCGTTCACGATGAGCGTCAGGTTTTCGCCATCGCACACCGCGCGGATGAAGTTAATCCCCGGCCCCGTGTTGACAGCGTTACGGCGGTCGGTCCAATCGGCCAGCGGGGTGATGCTCTGCGGCGTGCCGCGCAGTATCGCGTAGAAGCCATCGCCGCTGATGAGGAAGTAGTAGCCGCTGCCGTCTCTATCGGCGCGGCACATAAGGCCGTAGCCGTTGTTGGGGTCCAGCGAAAGCTGATTTGCGCGCACATCGAGGATGATGTCGTCGTGTTCGGGGGCCGTAACGGCCCACAGATACCGCGTCAGCGAGGTTTCGATGCGGTACGTCATATCGATGGCGTTTAGCGAGAAGTCGTCTGTTACTTCGTAGGGCCAGCCGCCGATGGTGGCGAAGTCGTCGCGGAAAATCATCTCGCCAGTTTCGGCTTGCGGCGGGCCACCGCCACACCCCGCCAATATCACCAACGCGAAGATCAAAAGACTGCGCATTACGTCCCCCCTCGCAACACTTCTGCGACGACATCCGCGTTCGATTGATTCCCAGCCGCGTCGAAGGCAACGGCACTAAAGCGCTCCTCACCCTCGCCGGTTATCGCCCAGTCGAAGCCGTAGGGCCATTCGTCATCGACGCCGATATACGTGCCATTGTGATAGAACTCCACGCGCTCCAGCTTGACGTTATCCTCGACGACTGCTTGCAGCGGAATCACGTCATCGGCCAAAATGCGTAACACATGCCCCTCGACACCGTCTTAATGTGTTTGGTCGGGCGGGGTGTTATCGACGGTGACCTGTGTGATGTAGGGGTCGATGCTGCCGTCCTCGTAAACGACCGTCAGGCGTAGGTTGTACAGCCCATCGAGGTCGGAGGTGTCCCATTGTGCGAGGCTTTCGCCCGGGCTGAAGCTCGTCCGCTGCCCGGTGATGTCCACCCAGGCCGAGGGGTTCAAACCTTGCCCGTAGGCTAGTTGATAGTATTGCAGGTTCGTCGGGTCCAGGGTGCCCTGCACATCGACGGTGCCGGTCACGTAGTCGAGGAGTTCCGGCTGCAAAATCACGGTCGAACTTACGAGTGTGGGCCGGGTGATGGTGTCGTAGTCGCTGGGTGGCAGTGGTAACCCGTTTGCAAGCCACCACTCGCGGGCTTCGCCTGGCGGGACGAAGAAATTGCGCACTTCGCGGAACCCGGCAGGCGTGTTCGCCGTCGCGAGTTGGTTCGTCTGCGTGTTGATTTCGTACTGTTGCCAGTAGGTGTCTTGCTCCGGCGGTTGGGTGTTTTCGAGGAAGAACTCCGCGCGTACCGGGCACACGCCGTTCGGGCGAAGGCCACTGCGCTCGCACACCGGCCCTTCGATGACATCGGGCGGTTGTTCCCAGCTACGAGGTGGCAACCCGGCACGCTGATGCGCGTAGGTCATCACAGCACGCCACACCGGCCCGGCCCCCGCAAGGCCATACGTATCGAGGGCGGTTGGCGCGCCGTCCTCGCGCCCGACCCATACCGCCGAGACCATATCCGGTGTGTAGCCGACTGTCCAGCTTTCTTCGCTGTCGCCTACCAAGCCATTGACCACAGCACTCGGCCTACCGAGTTCCAGTGGGCTGTCGATGCCGCCAGAGCGGGTCGTCGGGTCGGAGAGGATGTTGTTCAGCAAAAAGCCCAGCCCCGGCAGGAAAATCGGCGTTTCTCCGACACCACTGTTCGCACTGGCGGCGTTCCACAAGATGTTGCCGTCGCTATCCTCGATGCGTAACACAGCCAGCGGGTCGCGGATGCGAGAGTCACGCTCGCGCTGTGGCACCGAAAGGCCGCGCATATCACCCTGTGCTGCGAACACGCTGTAGGCGTAGGCGGTATCCAACACCGAAATGACCCCGCCGCGCTCTAGCAGCGAAAGGTCGTAGCGCTCATCGTACAGGCTGTTGATGCCCATACGATGGGCGACCCGAATGACGTTTTCCATGCCGCGCACGTTGGCCACATCGACAGTGGGAGGGAGCAGACCCGCACCGAGCGCCTCGCGGATGCTCACAGGGCCGCGAAAGCTGCCGTCTGGATTGTTGGGGGTGTATATGAGGCCGTCGGCGGGGCCAGGGAAACGCAGCGGAATATCGAGCAGCATCGATGCCGGGGTGAATTCCACACTACTGAAGCCATCGAAGTAGACAAAGGGGAACAACACCGGCCCCGGTTGATAGGCCGCACTTTCTATGTTACCGATGGCAGCGCGCAATTCGCCGGTCGCTACGTCGATGAGAACTAACGCACCGCTGTCGGGCGCGGCGGCAGTCAATGGTTCGACTTCCGGCAGGAGCGCCGCCGCTGGGCAGTTACCGGTTGGTGCGGGGTCGTTGCGCAAGCGGGCAAGGTGCGTCGCAAGGGCGCAATCGGCCTGTTCATAGAGTTCGAGGTCCAGCGTGGTGGTGATGCGTAACCCACCCCGGCTGACGAGACGTGCCCCATCGAGGCCGCTGAGGTCGAGGATTTGCTCGGCCTGCTCGCGGGCATACAGGCTAAACGATGGCGCAATCGGGCTAAGTACCTCGAACTCGGTGGAAATCTGTGTTTCGGTTGTTGTGGCCGCTTCGAAGGCCGTCTCATCGATGTGGCCTGCCCGCAGCAGTTCGCGGAGCAGGTCGTTTCGGCGGCCACGAGCCGCGACCACATCATCGAGTGGGTTGTACTGTGGGGCTGTGGGGATGGCCGCGAGCAGGGTGGCCTCGTCCAGTGTGAGGTCTTCGGCGCGTTTGCCGAGGTACACCTGCGCCGCCGCAGCGATGCCGTACGCGTCGTTGCCATAGTAATTCGTGTTGAGGTGCCACTCCAGAACCTCTTGCGGGCTGTAGCGGCGGTCTACCTCGGCAACGAGGGCGAGTTCACGGGCGCGGTCGGTGTTTGCGAATAGCTGGCGCACGAGTCGCCCGGTCAGGGTTGGGTCGGGTCGCACATTACGGCCAAGGGCATAGGCCGTTAGTTTTTCGGCGGTAGCCCATGGGCGGAAGGCCGCCGTTTGCAGGTAGTCAGGGTCTTCGGCGAGGAGGGTTGCCTGGAGCACATACGAAGGCATCTCACCTAGGGGGACCCAGGCGCGCTCGTCACCGAGTGGGTCCTGCATGCTCCACAGCAGGGTGTCGCCCGTGCGGTCATAGAGTTCGGTCGGCCCGACGATGGGGTCGATGAAGATCGTTTGCTCGGGCTGCGGCAAATCGCGCACGAGGTCGTTGTAGGTCAGCAGGGCGAATCCCGCCGCGCCAACCGTGGGCAACACGACGAAAAACGTGAGAATGATGAAGATGCCGATCGTAACGGCGCGCTGTCGACTGGCACGCGCGCGCAGGCGTGCCTGTCGCGCCCGGCGGCGGCGAATAATGTGTGCGACTGATGTCACCTCTGTCTCCTCGAAACACTGCGTTCTGGAGTGCAGCAATGGCATTGTAATTCGGTCTGTTTTTCGACACAATCCACCATTGTGCCGAACATTACACCTCGTGTATATTTATTACAGAATATACAGATATATTTAACCCGCCCTGGGAGTGGAGCGATGAACAAAACCAAGATTCTCCTCGTGGAGGACGACCCCAGCATCAGCAAGCTGATTGTCGATTACATGGCACGGCATGAATACGATGTGATCGCGGTGACCGACGGGCCAGATGGCCTGGAGCACGTGCGTGCCAATGGCTTGCCCCATATCGCCCTGGTAGACCTGTCGCTGCCGACGATGCACGGCTTCGAGGTTGCCAACAAGCTCAAGTCGATGGCCGACGTGCCGATCATCTTTGTGACGTCTACCAGCGACACCGAAACAATCGTTCAGGGTCTTCGCAAGTACGCGGAGGATTTCATCGTGAAGCCCTTCGAACTGCGCGAACTGGAAGCCCGTGTGCAGGTCGTCCTCGCGCGGATGCCCAGCCTCGATTACGCCAGCGAACCTGTGATCGAAGTCGACGATCACCTGAGTATCGACTTTGCGCATAACCGCATCACAGTCGGCTCGAAGACGCACGGCCTTACCCCCACCGAGTCGATTTTGTTGCACGTGTTGCTGCGCAATGCAGGCCGCGTGGTCGAAAATCGGATGCTTATCGCACGGGTGTGGCCCTCGGAGGATGTTGGCGAAGATACGTTGCGTGTGCACATGCACCGCCTGCGCCGTAAACTGGAAGCGGACAGCCATCACCCGCACTACATCCGCACAGAGCGGGGTGTCGGTTACATGTTCACAGTGCGGCCACCCGAAGCCAATGGGGATCGCCCAGACTAAGCGCACACGATGAGCAGTTTGCCGCCAGAGGATATTCACCTCATCGAGGGCGCCCTTAAGCAGGCTGGGCTAACAAGAACCGCTGTTTACCAGTTTTTGCCCAGGTACAACGATTGGGCTGTGGTTGTTGCCCAGCCCCACAGCACGCCGCTCGTCCTAGCGTCATATATCGACCAGTGCCTATATGGGGAACCCTTCGAA
This sequence comes from uncultured Anaerolineaceae bacterium, assembly GCA_964434365.1. Lineage (GTDB taxonomy): Bacteria > Chloroflexota > Anaerolineae > Aggregatilineales > Phototrophicaceae > CAYSVE01. Next base: position 7,823 of record CAYSVE010000155.1, read on the forward strand.
GCTGAGGGGGCAGTCGTCTACCCCCTTTGGGGAGAAGCCGATCTACTGGGTGCGCTCACTGCGCCGTCCGCATTGCCCAATACCGATTTTCTGCCGGTGCTGGTGACAAAATGCCTGGAGAACACGGTGCTGAAGGCAAGGCGCGATCGCGAGCTTCGGCTGACGGATGTCATCCGCACCATTCCGCACGATGCTGATGCCCAAACCATCGTCGATACACTTTTCAATAACTACCTCGGCCCCGATGTGCGCAACTGCTCCATCTTGTACTACGGCCCCTGCAGGCCAGAACGCGCCCGTGGGCCATTCGAATATCTGGAGGTGGTGGGTAGCTGGGTTCGTGATGCGGGTGGCGGTGTGGGGGTTGGTACGCGATTGTACCTGGAGGCCGATCCGACCGTTATCGAGGCCATCCACAGTGATGGTATGTTGCTCTCTGGCACCGAAGAAGAGAAAAGCCTGCCGCCAGACCCCCTGATGAGGGCACTCATCCGCGCGCAACGGATTTCGCAATGGGTGGCGCTCGCCTTGCACACCGATGAGCGTTACCTGGGTGCATTCTTCGTGGGCACGCGGCGCAAAAGTGGCTTCTCCGAAGATGAGCTAGAGGATTTTCACCTTCTGCGGAAGTACCTCACGTTGCACACGCTAGTGCAGACCATGCGCCGCGAGCTTGCCAACGAAGACTACGGGCGAACCGCCCTGTTAAACGCAGTGACAGACGGCATTATTATCCTCATACCGAATGGGCCGAGTGTGTTCAGTGTCAATGCACCGTTCAACCAGATGTTCATCCCAGATCCGTTCGAGGTGTATAGCATGCACCCCGATGACCTCGTGCGCGCCATGCAAATACCGGAATCGGCACGTGAGCAGTTGATGGAAACGTGGAATCGGTTTCCCTTCCGCGAGGCCCAAATCTACAGCGGTGAATTCAACATGATGCACACCGAGGGCTACCCGATGGAGATTAGCTGGCGCAACGCGCCGGTCGTTAACTCAGATGGCACGGTCTCCTCACGGTTGGTCACCTTTCGTGATCTCTCCTCGGAGCGAGCCGCTGTACAGGTGCGCTCGGCGTTTTTGCAGCGCATCTCGCACGAGTTGCGCACGCCACTGACCTCGATTAGCGGTTTCGCCGAGTTCATCCTGGAGGTTGAAGGCGATGACCTACCAGACCTCGCGCGTGAGTATACCGAAATCATCCTTACCAGCGCCCGACGCCTAAAACGGCTGTTCAACGACATCATCGACCTTACGCGGGCCAGTGCTGGGGAGGTCAAGTTGCAGATGATGGCAGCCCACCTGCCCGATATGGTCATCGATGTGATTGCGCAGCTCGAAATGGTGCACAAGGGGCGGAACCAGTCGGTGCTGATGGATGTCGATGACGATTTGCCACCGGTGTACATCGATGTCGACCGCGTGGTGCAGGTACTTACGAACCTCATCGCGAACGCCATCAAGTATGGCCCCGAGGACAGCACGATTCATGTGGACGCATTCTACGCCGGCGTGAGGGAAGACCTTCCCGTCGGTGCGCCCGAGGATGTGGTGTTGCCGTGTGCGGTCGTGCGGGTATGTGATGAAGGGCAAGGCCTCGCGCCGAGTGAAATCGCTGCGGTGTTCGAGCCGTTCTACCGCACCAGCGAGGCCCGACAGGCCCAGATTGAGGGGGCCGGGTTGGGGCTAGCGGTGTCGCAAAGTTTCGTCGAGCTTCACCGGGGGCATATATGGGCTATCCCCAATACGGTGGTGCAGGGTGGGCAGTTCGTGTTTACCTTACCCACCATGCACGCGCGCGAAAGTTGACCCGGTGGCTAAAGGTCTAGCGGGTAGGTCGTCCCGTTGACCGTGATCGTGTAGCTTTGCCCGGCATCTAATTCGCCGAGGTGCACGATGACTTCGACGGGTACGAGGATAGCAGGGCAAACGATAGCAACGGGCATCTCGCGGAAGGCCGTCACCGTGATGTCGTTGCCGGTGCGGCTTACCAGCGTTTGCACGGGGTACGCGCATCCATCTACTGCGCCGTCGATACGCATCGACACCTGCGGCGGCAACGACTCGGCCACATCGATCTGCACGTTTTGCACGCCGATTTCGACGCGCATGGTCGGTTGGCCCTCACCTGGCGCGGGCAAAGTCGGTGTGGGGGCTGTCGGGGGTGGTGGAACCTCGGTTTCGATGCCGAGGAACAGCAATAGTAGGGCGATCAAAGCACGGACGAGGATTTCGATCATCGATGGGTCTCTCCCTGGTTTTTAGTCTCAGGAGCTTAGACGTTCCATCGTGTGTCAGGGTTCCAAGTCGGCGCTGATGCTGCCCGGTACCAACTCGAAGGTGAGCGCCCACGCGTGTAAATCGAGGCTTTTTGCGCCGTGGATTTCCTGCCAGCTGTGTAAAAATTCGCCCTGGCTTGTATGCCCCTCAGCGATTGCGTCCGCTTCGCTGATGGCGGTGACCGGTTCGGTGCGGATGGCC
>CAYSVE010000156.1:0-10303 GCA_964434365.1 uncultured Anaerolineaceae bacterium
ACCGTGCTCTTCGCAGTCGTGTTTATGTGGCGGCGGTTGGGTGAGAGCTATGCGCTTTAGAGCCTTATCTCGGTTGTGATTCCGATTTCGAGCGGTAGCCAGAGCATGATACGTTACGTGCTGGTGGTATTTCCGCTATTTATGCTGTTGGGGTTGTGGGGCAAAAACCAACTGCTCGACCGCGTGCTGACGATTCTCTTCAGCGTCTTCCTGGGGATATTTACCGCTATTTTCGTCAACTGGATCTTTATCGCGTAAACGAGGTGTAGGGTGCCATACGAGAACTACGAAAAGTGGAAGACCACGCCCATCGAGGGGCAGCCGTATCTGTCTATCGTCATCCCTGCGTACAACGAGGAAGTCCGAATCGTGCCGACCATCGGTGCGATTGCGTCGCACGTCAGTGACCTTGGCTTCGACTGGGAACTCCTCATCGCAGACGATGGCTCGAAGGACGACACAGTTAAGCTAGTGCAGGGCTTGGACCTGGCGAATGCTCACGTGCTCATCGCAGAGAAGAATGGCGGTAAGGGCAGTGCGGTGCGTAGGGGCATGCTCGCGGCAAAGGGTAAGTACGTGCTTTTCTCCGATGCGGATAACTCGACGCCGATTGAGGAAGTAACGAAACTGCTGCGTAAACTGGATCACGATGGTTTCGATGTGGCCATTGGCTCCCGCGCCGCCGAGGGGGGGAGCGAATCGAACAAGTCGTTGTTGCGGCAGGTGCTTAGCAATGGTCTGCGTTTGATGGTGCGTTACATCCTCGGTATTCGTGTGCGCGATACGCAGTGCGGCTTCAAAATGTACAAGGCGGATGCCGCCAAATATCTGCACACTGCCCAAACGATCGACGGGTTTTCGTTCGACCTTGAGGTCCTATACCTTGCCTTCCGCGAGGGCTACAAAGTGGCCGAAGTCCCCGTAAGCTGGGTAGATGCTCCGGGGTCGAAGGTCGACACGCACAAAGAAGTGAAGCGCTTCTTGAAGGACATGATGCGCATCAAGGTAGCAGAGTGGAACGGGACCTACAGCGAAAGGTTGAAAAATGCAGATAGCGCTCGTCTCAACGCACCCGCCGGGTAAGGGGTCCCTCAATGAGTACGCCTATCATTTCGTTCGCTACCTGCGCACCAAGCCCGAAGTCGATTCGGTAGTATTACTTGTCGACGAGTTGCCGGATGGCAGCACATACCCACCCGCACAACCGAAAACCGACAACCTTGCTGGCCTGGAGTATATACCGTGCTGGCGATTCGACGCGCTCGACAATGCACTGCGCATTCGCGATGCCGTGAAGCGCACACAGCCAGACATCGTGCTGTTCAATATCCAGTTTGCCAGCTTCGGTGGTGGTCGCGTTTCGGCTGCACTTGGCCTGCTCGCGCCGCTGTTTGTCAAAAGGGCGGGCTATGTAACAACCGTTCTGCTGCACAACATCATGGAAACTGTGGAGCTAGATAAGGCTGGCTTCGGTGGCAACCCGCTGGTGCGATGGTCGACGCGCGCGTTTGGCTCTCTGTTCACGTGGTTTTTGCTACAGGCCGATCTTGTCGCACTGACGATACCCAAATACGTGGAAATCATCGAACAGAAGTACAAGTCGGAAAACGTGTTCCTCGCACCTCATGGTGCCTTCGACGAAATGCCAGAGCCACAAGGTGCACTCCCAGATGGCCCGATGAAAATTATGACGTTTGGGAAATTCGGTACCTACAAGAAGGTCGAGGCGCTCATCCATGCCTACGAGATTATCCGCGCGAAGGGTGAACTGGACGTGGAACTTATGATCGCAGGCACGAACAACCCCAACACCCCCGGCTACCTGGAACGGGTTAAAGAGCAATACGCCCACATACCGAACATTCACTTCACCGGCTATGTGGCCGAACAGGACGTACCACGAATTTTCCTAGAATCGGCGGTCGTGGTTTTCCCATATAACAGCACAACGGGTAGCTCTGGGGTGTTGCACCAGGCCGGTAGCTACGGGAAGGCTGCTGTCTTACCGCGTTTGGGCGACCTGGCCGAACTCATTGCCGAAGAGGGTTATGCCGGGGAATTCTTCGAACCCGAAAATGCCAACAGTATGGCTACTGCGATTGAATGTGTGCTGTCGAATCCGCAGCATCGACGGGATATCGAACTACGCAACTATCGCGCATCCCAGGGGGTGCCGATTGCGGATGTGGTCGATTGGTACCTGCTCCATTTTGAAGTACTGCTGCAAGCAGAGGGAACTCAATGAATATCCGTCCTTTCAGTGTTGGCAATGTTCGTGTTATCGAATTGTTCGGTCGCTTCGATGCCTTCGAAGTCCAGACCGTGAAAGATTGGCTCGACGAGAATGTGACCGGGAACAGTAGCCAGCTTGTGGTTGGGCTGGCTGGTGTAAATTTTGTCGATTCGTCGGCAATTGCAACCCTCGTACAGGGCATGAAGAAGTGTCGCGAAAACGGCGGCGACCTGTACATCGCTCAACTCGATCAATCGGTGCGTGTGATCTTCGAACTGACCCGTCTCGACAAGGCATTTAACATATTCGACAGTGTAGACGACGCGGTGAAAGCATTTGGCGAGTAAGGCCGATAGCATCCGAGGCTCTGGTTTGGGGGCGATGCGGCCACCGCGTACAATCGATCGTTTATAGTGCGAAAGAAGCCATGAAGTAACCTGATGAGTGACACCATTACACTCGTACTACCAGCGGACCTGAAGTACTTGAATATCGTCGGGGCGTGTGTCGAAGCGCTGCTGCAACGCGTAGAGAAGGTGACGGATCGTAGTGCGACCGTGTACAACATCCAGTTGGCGCTTCAGGAGGCGTGTACCAATGTGGTAACGCACGCCTACCAGGGCGGCGATGCAACCCAACAGATAACGCTAGCCTTCAACGTTTTCGGTACGCCGACGCGACTGGTCGCACAAATTACCGATCAGGGCATTCAGTTCGATCCAGATACTGTGGCTGCGCCGAACCTCGATGAACCGCAGGTTCATGGGTACGGTCTTTTTCTGATCCGCGAATTGATGGATCAGGTGGAGTATCAGGTCGATGCAAATGGCAATCATTTAACGCTTACCAAAGTACTGGAGTACGAGCCAAATGGAAATTGAAATCACAGAACATGTTGTTCGCATTGTTGTCATCGCACCAGCGGGGCGCCTCGATGCGTACGCAGCGCCGGAACTGAAGCAAGAGTTGGAAGGGCTGATTGAGGAGGGCGCAGTGAAGCTTGTGCTCGATCTCAAAAATGTCGAGTTTATGGACAGTGCCGGGATGGCGGTGTTGGTCAGCGCGCTCAAGCGGACGCGCTCGGCAGCCGGCGATGTTGTTTTAACCCAGCCGCAATCTGCCGATACGATGCGTATCCTCACGCTGACGAAGCTAGACCGCGTGTTCAAAATTTTCGAGGAGGCATCGGAAGCTGTTAAGGCTTTCTAGTGTGGCACTTACTCAGCACAGTATCTTAGCCGAACCAATCCACGATGCGCTCCTGGACGATCTGGTCGATTGTGCAAGCGGGAGGCCGGTATGGCACTGATTGCTCCATTCGGGCGCAGTGGATGCAAGTCGCCAACTGTGTCAACTCCCTGCACCAGTATAAATGCCCGGCTCGCGACCACACCCCGAGAATTTCGCGTTGGTGACGATCGGCCTGCTGCTCATCTTCGATTGCAATCAACGGCTTGCCGAGATTGAGCACCTCGGTGATGGTTGCAAGGCCACCATGCGATATAACGACTGAGGCACGTTCGTAATGGGCTGTAAGGGAGGGGGTGTAACGGAAATATTCACAGTTGCGTGGCACATACGTACCAGGGCCGAGTTGTGTAATCACTTTTTCGGGCAATTCTGGCGCGAGGGAATCGATACACTCGATTAGCGCATCGAATCCCGTAGTGCCAACTGTCACAAAGATCACAACAACCGCCCCGCGAAGATAGCCTTGGGGTATTTCGCCGCAAGTTCTTCCCACTGAACAAAGAACAGATGCGCGAGTCGGTACATAATGCGTCCCGATTTCGATAACTGAACGATGCGCGCGCCCGTCTCGACATGGATAATTTTCGCCCCCAGCAGGCGACCCCATACTGCCGCAGGGATCGCCAAGCCCGGCCCCGTACTAAAGACGACGTTTGGTCGCACACGCATCACGATAATCAACTGCTGGACGATACTCAACAGGATGCGAAGAATGGGCAGCCGACTATACTTTTGGTGATGCCGTTTGCGCATCGGCATGATGGCCTCGTAGGTTGGCCCGGGGAACTGAATTTGTAGATGCGACAACGGGTCGTTTTCGCTAATGAGGTAGTGATAACTGTAGCAGTCGCCTATAAGCTCGACCAACCGAAGGATTTCGGTCGTGTGCCCGCCCTGCCCAAGTACAACGAGTACCTTCACCATAGTAAGCTCGCATCACTCGGTACGGCTGTCGTGGTCGTCTCTTCGGTGGTTTCTAGCGAGGCCGCATAATCGAGCCACTGCGAGTACACATCGATGCTATCGGCATACACGATCGATGCGACCGGCAGGGTTGCTAATTGCCTGTGAACGAACGGATTCACGGGATTACTCGTCACCGCAGATTGGTAATGACCCGCAGTGGGCCACTGTGGGGCTAGCTGCAAGGCCCAGTTAGCGAATGTCACGACATACTGTGCAAGTCCAGCCGAAAAGGTGTCTTCGATCTGCTGAGCAATACGCTGCTCAGTTTCGCGTCGTGTGTCGATCGTCGTTCGGGCAAAAACGATGTAAGTGGGGGCAAATTGCCCATCGTACGCCAGCGCGACATCGAGTAGCTGCAATGCTTGTTCTCGTTGGTCGATTCGCCAGCACATTTCACCGGCCATGGTGTACGCGTACGCGTACACTTCGGCATTCTCCGAAGGTGTGTTGAGGCCCGTTCGTATCGACGCGAAAGCATCGTTGAAGTTGCCCTGTGCCTTGTGCACGCTCGCCAACACGACATGCGAAAAAGCCAAAAAGGACCCGATGTTCACAGCGTTTTCGGCATCGGCCAGGGCGAGCCGCGAATTGCGCAAGCTGAGGTAGACCTCGGCGCGCCGCGCAAATGCTAAAGCACTCGTTGGGTCTAGCCGGATGGCTGTATTGAGGTCGTCGAGCGCACGTTCATAAACAATCGAACCAGGGTCAAGCTCGGCAGTTTCGGCGAGTTTTTTGTAGGCGACCCCGCGTTTGAGATGCGCATACGCATACGCTTCGTCGATCTCGATGGCCTGGGTATAAGCCTCGATGGCCGCTTCAATTTCGAATACGCGTTGATAGGCATCGCCAAGGCGGGCGTATGCATATGTGTTCGTGGTATCGATTTCAGTTGCACGAAGAAAATCTGCGATCGCCTCATCGAAGGCATCCAGCGCGAAGTAACTATCTCCGCGGAGTGTCAGTAGCTCGATGTCGTCGGGCATGCTGACGAGCGCTTCATCGTATCTCTCGATTTGCTGCCCGTAGAATGTATCCGTGACCAGTTCTTGCGGTCGCTCTGCGCTGATAATAATATCGCAGATGTTTTGCATGCCATATACGTTTGCGTTTGGACCAAGCATAAACGCAAACCCTAAACATATAGCAAGTATTGAGATGTACCCTTGGATTCGGATACTCAAATCTGATCTCCGTTTCTTCGCATCTCTTTTTGCAACAATGCTGGGGTCTAGTTTCTTCTGTCCATTTATATCACATGAAATTGCTCTCAACTTGTAGAAAAACCTTTATCAATCCGCTGGGTGTGAAAAATGTAATGGAAAGCAAATTTGTGTAAAACTAATATCATCTTGAATGGACGCCTCAAGTATTTGCCCTACAATATGCGCATGTCGGTAGGCGAAGGTGGTCATCAACTATGGCTGATGAACTCGCAGGAAAAACGATACGCGGCTATGAACTTAAGCGCGTGCTTGGGCAGGGTGGTTTCGGCGCAGTGTATCTGGCGTATCAACCCCTGCTCAAACGAGATGTTGCAATCAAGGTTATTCTCCCAAAATACGCAAATGAACCTGACTTTATTCGGCGCTTCGAATCCGAAGCGGAACTGATCGCCCGCCTGGAGCATCCCTTCATTGTACCCCTATACGATTATTGGCGAGACCCGACAGGGGCCTATTTGGTGATGCGTCTGGTGAGTGGCGGTAGCCTGCGCGATTTTCTCGAAGATCGCGCGCTCACCCCTGATGAGACTGCCGACGTGCTCGACCAGATCGCTGCGGCACTGCATGTTGCCCATCGCGAGAGCGTCATCCATCGCGACATCAAGCCAGATAACATCCTTGTAGACCGCGACATGAACGCCTACCTCAGTGACTTCGGCATTGCGCAAATGACGGGCGTGCCGGAAGACCAAGACGAGGATGAAGGGCTAACCGGGTCGTTGCATTATATTCCCCCGGAGCAAATTCAGGGGGCAGGTGTTTCGCCACAAACCGACATCTATGCCCTTGGTATGGTGTTGTTCGAATTGCTCTCTGGTGAGCACCCCTATCGCCACGACAGTGCTAGCCAGATCATTATGCGGCATCTGCACGAGTCGCTGCCCCCACTCACCGATATCGACGTCGAATACGAAGCGCTCGATTTTGTCGTGCAGCGGGCCACGGCCAAGGACCCCAACCAACGCTACGGCACCACACTCGAAATGGCGGAGGATTTCCGGGCGGCCCTGATGGGCGGTACGACCGACTCGCTCGGAGACAACTGGCTGGACCTGGGTATACCAGAGAACGTCGAGCTATCGAACCCCTACAAGGGTCTGCAAGCATTCCAGGAGTCCGATAGCGATAAGTTCTACGGGCGCAAGGCGCTGGTGCAACAACTGCTTAGCCGCTTAAAGGAAGATAATGGTTACGCGCGCTTCCTGGCGGTGATTGGTCCGAGCGGTAGTGGTAAATCCAGTGTGGTCAAAGCGGGTTTGGTGCCAGCGTTGCGCAAGGGTGGGCTACCCAATTCGGAAAACTGGTTCATTGCAGAAACTCACCCCGGGAGTGACCCATTCACCAATCTCGAAGAAGCGCTTATGAGCGTTGCCGTCAACCACGTACCAGACCTGGCAGCACGGTTGCGCACAGAAAACGGCGTTCAGGAGATGGTGAAACAACTGTTACCCGACGACGACAGCGAGCTTGTGCTGATAATCGACCAGTTCGAAGAGTTGTTCACGCTGGTGGAGGATGAGCAAGAGCGCGCGCTGTATATCGATAACCTGATGGATGGATTCATCGACCGCGAAAGTCGACTGCGTGTAATTGTCACCATCCGCGCAGACTTTTACGATAAGCCGTTGCAATATCTTCAGTTCGGGCAAATCTTCCGTCTGCGGATGGAAACGGTTCTGCCGCTCTCACCTGTGGAACTGCAACAGTCCATCGAACAACCTGCTGCGTCGGTCGGTGTGTTGTTCGAACCCGGCTTAGTCGATGTCATTGTTGCAGACGTAGGGCAGCAGCCAGGAACGCTACCGCTATTGCAATATGCGCTCACCGAGCTGTTCGAGCAACGCATCGGCTTTTCGCTGCACCTGAGTAGTTATCAGATGATCGGTGGTGTAACCGGGGCACTTGCCCGACGTGCCGAAGACTTGTTCGTTGCACTGGATGAAGATGGACAGCAAGCCGTGCGGCAGATGTTCCTTCGCCTGGTTAATGCGGGCGAGACCGACATCACACGTCGCCGCATTCGTCGCTCCGAATTACCTGACACGTCACTGATGGACGAGATCATCAACACGTACGGCAAGTCGCGGCTGTTGACGTTCGACCGCGACCCACAAACCCGTGAGGGAACGATCGAAGTTGCCCACGAGGCTATCATCCGCAATTGGGACCGCGTGCAAGAGTGGATCGAAGCGAACCGCGAAATCCTGCAAATCCAGCGACGGTTGACGAATAGCGCAGCCGAATGGGAAATCGGGAACAAGGACGAGGCGTTCCTGGCGAGCGGGGTGCGCCTCGTACAGTTCGAATCGCTGTTGCAGACCGATGCCGTCCTTAACAGCCTGGAGTCGGAGTTCCTCACTGCGAGCGTCGATCACCGTGAGCGAGAACGTCGCCAGGAAGAGGAACGCAGGCAACACGAACTTCATTTGCAGAAACGTGCTGCGAATCTGCTCCGTTACATCGTTGGGATTATGGTCGTTGGCCTGGCAATTACCATTGGGTTGTCGATCTTAGCAGTTATGGAGCAGCGCAATGCGCGGCAGCAGGCCGTTATCGCAGACCGCCGCGCCGAAACAGCGCGAAGCCTCGCCCTGGCTGCAAACGCCGAGCAATGGGACGAGCGCAATCAGGAGTTGGCTCTGGCACTTGCCATTGAGGCAAACAGCATCGAGGCTCCGCCTGCATATGCGCGTGATGTGCTAGATCGGCTTGCTTACCAACCTGGTATCGAGCATGTCTTCGCGGAACACGGCACGCGGGTGCTATACACCGAGTTTAGCCCCGATGGTACGATGGTCGTCTCGACCTCGGCAGACACATCGGCGCGTGTTTGGTGGGTTACAACCGGCGAGCGGCGGCACTTCTTGCGTGATCACACCGATGCGGTGTGGACAGCGGCCTTTTCGCCGAATAGTCGCATCCTGGCGACAGGTTCGGCGGATAGCCTCATTTACCTGTGGGATATGGCGAATGGTGAGATGATACACCGGTTGGAAGGCCATACAAATCAGGTGCGTGACCTGGCATTTAGCCCAGACGGCACACGCCTGCTGTCCGGGTCGTTCGATGGCACGGCGATACTTTGGGACGTCGAGACGGGCGCGATCGTCCATAAATTGGAAGGACACACCGAACGACTGTTTGCTGTTGCTTACAGCAAGCTTGGCGAGACTGTTGCCACGGCCTCCTTCGACGACACCGCACGGGTTTGGGATGCCCAAACTGGGGAGGTTTTACACGTTCTCGAAGGTCACGCAGATGATCTGCGGGATGTCGAGTATAGTCCCGACGACAGCATCATCGCCACTGCTTCGGCAGATGCCACCGCTAAGCTGTGGAACGTCCAAACAGGTGCTCTTCGGCACACGCTTATCGGCCATACCGAGACAGCCTGGGTGCAGGTCGTCGGCTTTTCGCCAGATGGCACCAAGCTCGCAACGGGTTCCTCCGATACAACAGCCCGTCTGTGGGATGTCCAGGCGGGTGAACTCTTGAACATCTTTATCGGCCATGCTGAGCGCGTAAGCCGTGTGGTCTTCAGCCCAGCGGGCGACCAATTGCTGACCGGGAGCTGGGATACAACCGCACGCCTTTGGTCTGTGCACAGTGGTGATACAATCCATGCCTTCGAGGGTCATACGGATACCATTCGTACTGTAGCCTTCAGCCCCGACGGCCAATTCGTCGTCACCGGTTCGCTTGATGGTACCGCACGCCTGTGGGACATCAGCAGCCCAGACCAGCTTGGCACGTACTCCGGGCACGCCGATGCCGTGTTGACGATCGACTACAGCCCACAGCAGCAGTTGTTCGCGACCGGCTCTGTCGACAAGACCATTCGCCTATGGAACAGCATCAACGGTGTCGAGGTTGCGCACTTTGCAGGAACCAGCGAGGAAGACACCTGGATTCGGACTGTCGATTTCAACAACGATGGTACCTTGCTACTGACCGGGGCCGAAGACAAGATCGCACTATTGTGGGACCTCGAAACACAGGAGGTTATCCGCACATTCGAAGGCCATGGGGGGTGGGTCGTGAGTGCGGTGTTTAGCCCAGATAACACGCAAATCGCCACCGGCTCGCTCGACCTCGCCTCGGTCGACTTTACCGTGCGTCTGTGGGATGTGGAAACGGGTGACGTGCTTCGAATCTTCGAGGGGCACGAGCGTGGTGTGCTCAAGGTGGTGTTCAATACAGACGGCACCCGCCTGCTGAGCGGCTCCGAGGATAATACGGCCATCCTGTGGGATGCGACCACCGGCGAGATGCTTCAGCAGTTCGTCGGTCATGAGGACGATGTGACATCCGTAGCCTTCAGCCCCGATGGCACACTCATTGCGACGGCCTCGGCGGATGCAACGGTTAAACTGTGGGATGCCACCACGGGGGAGGAGCTTGATACCATACTCGGGCACACCGGCGACGTGCGATCGGTGCATTTCAATGAGGATGGCACACAATTGTTAACCGGCTCCGAGGATCGTACATTGCGCCTGTGGGATGTGGCGACCGGTGATTCCATCCATACCTTTGCCGGGCACTCCGGCGAGGTGACCGACGCGGTCTTTTTGCCAGACCAGGGAACAATCGCATCGGTTTCGTGGGATGCAACGATACGCACCTGGGA
>CAYSVE010000157.1:0-10280 GCA_964434365.1 uncultured Anaerolineaceae bacterium
TGATGTTATACTACCGTCCGTGGGAAATGATGTGATGTGATTTTATCGTTGGGGATGAAAATGAAGCTATCTCTGTTCGAACATTTCCAAACTGAACTCCAACACAAAATTGTTACGATACACCTTACAAAAATCACGCTGGTTCACATCTCCCACACCCTCGAAGACATCGTGCTGCGCCGTAAGCTGCCCGCCATGCTGTTCACCGGCTTTCAGGAGTCATCGCATTGGCGCAAGGAGACCCAACGCTACCGCGAACTGGCTGAGCTTGCGCAGCAGGTGACGATCTTCGCGGGCCAACCCTTACCCGAGGACAGCGCCGCAAATGCCCTGCAAATAGCGCTGGAAGGCGATGACCCCCTGCGCCAGGAGTGGTTTTTGGCGATCCTCTGCACCGAGTTTTCGGTCGTGTTGTGCGGGCAGGACAGGCTCGTGTCGGATGTCCCTGAGGCGATGCGCACGTTCGATACCATCTGGACGTTCGATTACGCCGTCGTCAGCGATGTGTTGGCCCTGCTCGAACGCGTCGTGCAGCGCTACCGGCCCGATATGCTGCCCGAGTTGCAAGCAGCGCGACAGCAGTTCCCACCGGTGGTGCCCAGCACCGAGATGCTCACCAACCTGGCCACGCGCATCATCCGCTTCGAAGACCAACTGCATGGGGAACTGCGCCGTAGCCAGGACGAGCTGGACAGCAATGTAGCGCTCTACCGTGCGCTCGCGCAGAACGCGCCCGTCGCCCTCATCACGTTCGATGAGCACGGCATCCTGCGCGCGGCAGAGGGGCATCACAAAGCGGCGCTGCTGGCAGATGCCGAGCACCCAGAGGGAGAATCCATCTTCGAGTTGTTTCCACGGAAGCCGGTTTTGCTGGAGAGCTTTCGGCGGGCGCTCACCGGCGAGCGCGTCAGCGAAATCACCCACGAATTCGACGGGTTTGCGTTCGAGGTGTTGTGTACACCTTTCCAAAACGAAGCCGAGCGCTACGACGGCGTCATCGCCGTATTCGTCGACATCACCGAGCGTGAGCAGGCCCAACAACGACAACTTGAGGTGGAGCGGTTGCGCATCGAGGTAGAGAAGGAGCGCGAACTTGGCGAGTTGCGCAAGCGCCTGATGATGACCATCTCGCACGAGTTGCGCACCCCGCTGGCGACGATCCAAACATCGAGCGAAATGCTCGACCAATACTTCGACCGCCTCACAGCGGAGCAGCGCACCCAACGCCTGCATACCATTCTGGCACAGGTAGAGCGGCTCTCGCGGTTGTTGGAAGATGTAAATTTCCTCGTACGTACCGAGACCATGTACGGTGTCGTTACGCCAGAGCAGGTCAACGTCCATGCCCTTATCCAAAACTTTATCAACGATCAAACTGGGTTCTACCCGACGGTGAGCGTAACGCTGGAGGCCGACGATGACGCGCAGCACCTCGAGGTCGATACCCGTTTGCTGGAGTACATCGTTAGCAACCTGCTTAGCAATGCGATGAAGTACACCGAAAGCGTGGGGACGGTGCGCGTACTGCTACAACGCCAGGACGACCAACTACACCTCACCGTCATCGACCAGGGCATCGGCATCCCACTCGCCGAACAAAAGCGTGTGCTCGAACCGTTTTATCGTGGCAGCAATGCCACCATCGTCGATGGCACCGGCCTGGGGCTGACGATTATCCAGCACTGTGTGGAATTATACGAGGGAAGCATGACGCTGGAAAGCGAAGTCGGGCACGGGACGACCGTCGTGGTGACGCTGCCCCTGCTCAGCGCGCGCTAGCCAGCAGGCGCGAGGCCGCCAGCGTGAGCAACGCCACCCCCACCAGCACCAACCCCGCCCACATCGCCCCATCGAGGTCTCCGCGCTCTAGCAAATTTTGAATCAGCAACGGCATCGTCTGTGTCGCACCGCGCAGGTTCCCCGCGAATAGCAACGTTGCGCCGAACTCACCGACGGCGCGCGCCCAACTGAGCACGGCCCCCGCTAACACGGCGCGCGCGGCTATCGGCAGCGTAATGCGCCAGAACAGCACGCGTTCACCGGCCCCGTCGACGCGCGCCGCATCTTCGAGGTCCACCGGTACCGATTGCAGCCCCACCGTTGCAGCCCGCACGTAAAACGGCGTACTCACGAAGACCTGCGCCAGCACCACCGCCGTCGTTGTCAACGGGATGGTGATGCCCAGCGGTGCCAGGGGCGCGCCTAGCAGGCCGTTCTCGCTGAAGGTGACCAACAGCGCTAGCCCGGCCACGGCGGGCGGCAACACGATGGGTAGCTCCACCAACAAATTGACCAGCCACCGCAGCCGGAATCGTCGCTTCGCGAGGATGTACGCCAGCGGGGTACCCAGCGTCAACGTGATGAGGAGGGCGAGGCTTGTCGTAAACAGGCTTAGCGACAGCGCCTGCGGCAACCCGGCGATGCGCCCCGGCAGGCCACGCATCAACGCACGGGTTGCCAGCCCCAGCAACGGCGCGCCGAGCATCAACACACACAGGCCGCTGCCCAGCAACAGCAGCGGATTTCGCCAATCGAACCGAGTCACGAGGTAGGTTGGAATCCGTGTTCTGCGAGGATCGCCTGGCCATCGGGCGAGCGCACAAACGCGATGAACGCTGCCGCCAGCCCGGCCTCGCCACCTGCAACCACGCCGATGGGGTATTCTGCGGTGATGTTCGCCTGCGGTGGAATAATGTCCAGCGTGCGCAGGTCTGCGCCGCGCACATCCGTCGCGTATACGAACCCGGCATCCGCCGTGCCGAGGGCCAGCTTCGCGGTGATGCCCCGCACATTGCCCTCCTCGCTGACGACGTTTGCGCGAATCGTGGCGAGGTCCGCCTCGCTGAGCGGGCCGTCGCGCAGCAGGTTCTCGAAAACCGTTTCGGTGTAGGCCCGCACCGGCACCCCTTCCGACGCGACCACGACCCGCACGTCCTCGGCGGCGAGGTCGGTCATCGTGGTGATTTTCGCCGGGTTGCTCGCCGGGACGGCCACGGTCAGCGAATTTGCAGCGAAGGGGGTCGGCGTACCGACAATGCGCCCGGCCTCGATGACGCGCGTCATCTGGGCCTCGTTGGCGCTGGCGAACACGTCGGCGCGGGCACCTTCTTCCAGTTGCAGCGCCAACGTCGATGACCCGGCGAAGTTGTAGCTAATGCTCAGGCCGGGCGTCCGCCGCTGGAAGGCCGCGCCGAGTTCCTCGAAGGCATCCGTCAGCGATGAGGCAGCGTAAATCATCATAAACTGGTCGCGCGCCTGGCCTTCGGGGTCTGGCACTAGCGGCCCACACGCCGCGATCAACAGCAGCATCAAACACAGCATCGTGCCGTGTAAGGGCGAGGCTATGCCTCGCCCAAAGCGCCACACACAAAGGACATTCATTGGGCTGTATCGTTTCCTCGGTTAAACTGGCCCCCAATTATGGCAATCCGTGGAGAAATTGCGATGGCGCGTATTCTGGTGGTTGATGATGAGTGGATGAACCGCGAACTCATGGAGGGGTACTTACAGGCCGAGGGCTACGAGGTCACGCTCGCAAACAGCGCCGAAGCCGCCCTCGAAACCCTCGTGGAAACGCCCCCGGACCTCATCCTCGCCGATGTGCGCATGCCCGGCACCGATGGTCTCGCTTTCACGCGCGCCGTCCGCGAAGACCCGCGCACGCAGGGCATCCCGGTGATGCTCGTCACGGCGTTGGCAAGCGACGAGGCCTTCCGGGCGGCCTTCGAAGCCGGGGCGGAGGACGTGCTGGTTCGCCCCGTGAACGCGACGCTGCTTTACGGCAAGCTAAAAACCTTGCTGCGGCTCGCCCGGCTGAATACCGCCCTGCGACGGCTGCCGCGGGTGCTGGCAAACCACGTCGATACCGACACGGCGCAAGCTGTGCTCAACGACCTCTAAGCCGACGGCTGACCTACGCACGGTTGGCAGCAGGCGAGCTTGCTGGTAAAACTGCCGCATGGGTACTCTTGGCAGGCGCAACAGCGGCCCGCCCGCGTGGCTCGTGTTTTTAAGTAGTGTCGCGCTGGTGTTTGGGGCGTACTATCTGTGGTTGGGCGGGCGCAACTACCTCGCGACGGGGGGCCTCGGTGTGGTCGAGGCGACGGCCCGTGCCGAAGTCGTGGCGAGCTCCACCGCCGCCGAAAACGCGCGCCTCGCCATACCCACTACCTCGCCGATTCCCACATTCACGCCCATCCCAGAATGCCAGGAATGGGTGGTGACGGTGCCGAGTGCCATCGTCCGCGAGCGCCCGTCGACGGGTTCGGCCATCGCCGATACGTTCGAGGGTGGTACCGAGGTGTGTGTCATCGAGCGCGTGACCGACACCGCGTGGTATCTCATCGACCGGCGCAGCGACACCCGCCGTATCGAGGAGGCTTATATGCGTGGCGACGTGATTCGTCCACTGAACCCTACCGCCACACCATCGGATACCGCCACGCCGCCGCCCACCGTCACACCGACGGTGACCGCCACACCGAGCGATACGCCGGTCATCGTGCCGACGGATACACCCGACCCGAACGCTACGCCCTCGCCGACGACGCCACCGCCACCGACGGCGACGCCACCGGCCTCCGCGACGGCACCGGTCATCAGCGCATAGCTACGCTACTGAACCGCCTCTTCGTAATCGTAAACCTGCGCTTCGTCCGCCGGGTAGGCCGTTTGTTCGGCGTAGTAGCGCTTGCGCAGTTCGTTGCTCTGGAAGTACCAGGCCACCGAGAGCGTCGCGCCACTGATGATGCCGCCCAGCAGCAACCCCACGATAAGCGCGTGCAGCACGATGTTGCCCTGTGCCAATGAGATCAATACCGCGCAGATAATGCTCGTCAGCACGCCGACCCCGGCGGTGCTCCCGGCGCTGAACCACTCCTTGCGGATGGAAAAATAAATCGAAAGCTGAACACCTGCGAACAATGCGAAGAACAAAAAGGCCCCTGCGGACATAAATTCCCTCCTTGTTAAGCTTGCGTGCTGAGGACCGCCCGCACGGGCGACCCGCACACGCCGTCCAATTTGAGTGGCAGCGCCGTCAGCGGATAGTCGCCATCGGGCACACCACGAAGCAGTAACGATTCCAAGTTCACCAACCCGTGCCGCCGTAAGGCATGGTGCGCGGGCAGGTCCGTGCTATCCAGCGCATCCACCGACGGCGAATCGAGACCGATGAGGCGCACACCCATCCCAGCCAGCCACGCCACGAGGTCTGCACTAAGGTAAGGAAACACCTCCGGCCACGCATCGTTGGTGAGGTCACTCACATGGCTGTGGATCAACAACCGTTCGACCCCAGCCGCGCGCCCGCCGAAATCCTCCGGCGTAAGTGCGCCCGCGCGCCGAGTGACGGTCAACACACGCGCCGGGCCGATGTAAGCGTCGATCGGCATCGCCGCCGGGTGCTCGCCGCCCACCTCGTAGTGATAGTAGGCGTCGGCGTGCGTACCGGTGTGCGCACTCAGGGTGAGCGTCGTCAGGTTCACGGGCGCGCCGTCGGCGATGCGGGCGTTATGCACATGGCCGAAGGGCGTATCGCCCGGCCACACCGCGATCGTCGCCGAAACTGTCCGCGTGATGTCGTACAGCATCACAGCACCCCACTAGCCGCCGATATTCACCAGGCGTAAATCGCCGGAGACGGTGCGCACCTCGGCGATGACGCCCAACTGCCCGGCGTTGCTCTCGTCGTACCCGCCGAAGTCGAACACGCCTGCGCTCGTCTCGATAAAGCCACCATCGACCTGAATGGCGCGCCCGCTCGTGCTACGGAGGATCACCCGTGCGGGGGCATCGCCGCCGAAGCGCAATACCACATCGCCAGACCGCGCCTCCAAAAAGGCACGGGTCGTCGTCGACTGACCCCCGCCATCGAACGTGAGCGTTTGCGTGCCACTCGTCGTATCGATATCCAACCGCTCCAGGCTCGCGTTGAGCAGGCCCGTCACATCGACATCGGCGTCGCGTGCCTCGATAACCGCATTGGCCGTACCCGCATCGGCACGGGGCGAGTCGAACCGTAGCGCGAGCGGGTTATCGTCGCCGCGTATGGTTAGCGAACGCAACGGCAGGCCGCCCAGCGAAAGCGTCGTCGTGGCCGTGCCCGCTTCCACCGTCAGGTCCAGCGGAAGGGCATCGCCTACGGTGAGGTTCCAGGCGAGTGTCGCATTCGGGATGCGATTGCTGCCCATTGCGCCCCGTTCTATCGTTACGATGTTGCCGGTGGCACCCGTGTTGGGCCGCCACTCGGCGACATTAGTGGTGACATTGCCCTGCACCGACGCGCCGCTCCCCGCCGTTACATCGAGCGTGCCGGTATCGGTACGCAGTGTGAGCGCGATTTGCTCGGCATCCGCCGGGTAGGCCACTTCGAGTGTGTGGGTCACATCAGAGCCAGTTGCGCTGCACGCAGCGACGGTGAGTAGCAGCACCAAAAAGAGTATGCGCATATTTATTCCCTAGTTTAGCAGTCAACCGCGTGTCAACGCGGTTAAGAATTGTCCAAATGTACAGACAACGTTGAGGAGATTATAGCACGGGCCGCGCGAAATCGGCGGCCCGTGGAAGGTGTTCGGAGGTGAGTATTCCTAGAGGAGACGCGGCTTAGTAGCGACTCTCATAGGTGCGGTATGTCACCGTCTGCGCGCGTTGCTGCGCCTTACGGAAGTTATGCGTCAACAGCAGGGTGTTGACCCCCGCGACGATGAACGCTGCCGAGACGATTAACGAGAGCAATTGCGGGAAGACCGCGATGAGCACACCGAATGCGATAAGGGTTACACCAGGAAGCCACCAGGCCATTGTCAACTCCTGTACGGGTGGTTGATTACGATTTGCCTTCACTATACGCCCGATTTGTTAGCGAATTGCTCAGCAAACATCAGAACAGCGTTAATTCGACCCCCCACATGCGGTAGGGTGGTTGCACAACGTTGTTGCACAACCTTGATGAAAGACGACGTGGGCACGGTCATAATAACTGCGTAGGAGCCGTCGCGTTTGTCGGCCCGTCACCAATGGGAGCACCCGCAGGTGCGATTCTCCACTGGTATCCCCTGTCACTAACATGACCGCGACTGATGTGCAAGAATATGCGTTGACCACGGAGATGAGTCGTAGGCAGATTTGTCCATGAACTATCAAACCTATCAACCACATCCCGATTTAGAACCGCTTGTGAAGCTCTATTGGACCTTGGAGGTCCCGGCAACGGGAGAGGCGCACAGGCAGCGCATTATCCCAGACGGCTGCCTGGAGATGGCGTTTATTCTCGGGGATGACATCAAGCGGTATACGACCGGGGATGCATTCGTTATGCAGCCACGGGCGATGGTATTGGGGCAAATTACCGTACCGTTCTTCATCGAGCCGACTGGCTATGTCGATTGCTTCGCCGTACGGTTTTATCCTTATGGCCTTGCCAATTTTTTGGATACACCGATAAAAGAACTGGCCAACACAGAAACCCCATTGTCTGCGTTATTTGGCGACGCAATCGCCGACGCATTAGCGCAACAAATACGACTTGCAGAAGACACCGAATCCAGAATTGCAATTATCGAGCGCTTCCTCTTCAAGAAGCTAAACGACCAGGCGTCCATCGACAACATCGTCAAGGCCACCATCGATTCGATGTTTTTGACCAGTGGCGCAGTCTCCATCAAGCAGATGCTAGCGAATGATGGCTCGAAAAGGCGGCAGCTAGAGCGGAAATTCACCGCCCAGGTCGGCATGAGTCCAAAACAACTCAGTAAGGTGATCAGGCTCCAGGCAGTGCTGAAGATGATGCTTACGCAACGGCCCGAGCGCTTGTCCCAGATTGCCTACGAGAGTGATTATTACGATCAGGCCCATTTCACCAGAGACTTCAAAGAGTTTACGGGCATGACGCCCAAAGAATTTTTCAAGTTCGACAACGACGAAATGGCATTATCTCTCGAATTCTACAAGTGACGGCGCGTGTCGCACTTTTACAAGACACGGCCTCGTGATTGCGGTAGTGTTTGAAGCGTCGATCAAACACAAGGATGCACTGACTCATGGCACAAGAAATCAAGAGCATAACGATTGGAATCGCTGTCAACGACGTAGCAGCGGCTGTACGTTGGTACAAAACACTACTCGGCGATGTCGAAACGATGGAACCCGCACCCGGCACGGTCGAACTCCGGCTCACAGAGAATACCTGGCTACAACTCGACGATACCGGTTACCTTAAGGTTGGCGGATCGATTCTTCGCCTTGAAACACAGGATATCGATGCCGCTCACGAAAAAGTGAAGCGCCTCAAGCCGGATGTCGGCGATGTCGAGCTGGTCGAAGGGGTGATTCGCTACTTCGATTTCGAGGACATGGCTGGCAATAGGTTATCCTACTACCAGCTCATTGCCGTAGACCAAGAAGTGACCTAACAAACAAGGGCACAACGGCCCCGCACCGCACCGAATGCAGTCTGTTCGCTGTGGCGCGGGGGCTTGCCCGCAGTCGCTACTGCTGTAGCGAAATTTCCTCGGCGCGGATGCTCACGACCTCGGTTGGCTCGTTCGGGTTGTCCTCGGGTGTTACGATAGCCGTCTCGACGGTACCGAGCACATCGACGGCTTCACCCTCGCTGAAGGGCTGGCTCGTGAAGACAAAAACCTGCCCACCGCCGAACGGCCCACCGCCGCCCAACACGATGCCCTCGGGTGTGATGTCCTCAACATTACCACGGACGATCAAGCGCCGACCACGGTAGCGCTCGGGGTTGTTGGCGATGTTACCGAGTGTTTCGATGAAGATGATTTCATCGACCGAAGCGATACTTATCACGGTGATGTCGTCGTATGTTTGTAGCGGGAAGGCGTCGAAAAGCTCTGCCTGGGCCGCCGACCGCTCGCCATCGACTCGCAACGCCGGCGATTCCACCGGGCTGACGTTGGGTTCGCCGAGGCTGTCAGTTTCGGGGGTCTCCGTTGCGTCGTCCATCGCCTCACCTTCCGGGGAGGGTGTCATCGCAGCGTCGTCGTTGGTAGCGGTCTCGGTATCCTCGACTTCACCATTGTTCTGTTGAGGCTCGCGCTCGACGCGAACCATCCGTGTTACCTCACCCGTCACACGAACATTTCGCCCGTCCGTCAGGTCAGGGTCGAAGGTGCTATTGGTTTCGTTCATCACAAGGGCACGACCGCCGCCGAACAGCCCTTCGCCAGTGAGTTCGAATGTTTGGGCGTTGAGCAGGTCGGCGATGGTCCCCTCCACGGTGACGGTTTGCCCGTAGAATTCGTCGGGATTGCCGGAAATTTGACTGAGCGGGGTCAGTGCATCGGCATTTTCCTCGACCTCATCCTGCGCATAGGCGACTGGCAAGGTCCAAGCGAACAGGGCAATGCCCACGATAACAGTACGAATGTGCTTCATGCTCTCTCCTGTATGTTGCATGACCAATGTGCCTCTTTCGACACATCGCCAGCATAACGAGGAAAGGCATGTCGCCACATTGGCCGCCTGGCGCGATTCTTACTCCTCCACCTGGGCGATGCTCCTCTGCTCACACTGGTCATCGGTGCGAGAGAACAGGTCCAGGTGAAGGTCATCGTTATCGACAACGGTTGTGCAGTACACGAAGCGCTCGCGCAGCACGGCCTCGAACATCGGACGGCGGTGGGGTTCCTGTGCAGGGTCGTAGGCGTGCCACACCCGCGTGTACCCCGCCAGCGCAGTCTCCGCCTCGGCGATGTAGGCGTCGTCGGATGTGCCGTTCATACTCACGACGACGCGGCTATCGGCGGGCATGTGGTCCAGGTAATACGCCCGCACGCCATCGTGGCCGGGGCGGGAGGTGTTGTTCGGCAGGTGCATCGCGATGAGGTCGCCCTCGCGTGTGCGGCCTTCGACGGCTTCGGCGAGGTGGTCCCAGCCGATTTTCCAGTAAGGCTCCATGTCCTGCGGCGGGTTTATGAGGGTCGTCCACACACCGACACCCAGCCACACCCCCAGCACCAACCCCACCGGCACGCGGCTTTCGGCAAGGCGCGCGACCCCCAACCCCACGACCAGCGCCGCCAACGGCCACACGATCAGCAGATAGCGCACGTTGAGGAGGGTTTCGCTGATGCCCACAAACGCCAGCGCGATCGTCAGCGCGCCGAGCAGCATCGCCAGCGCGTAGCGTCGGCCCGGCGCGCGCACCGTCGCGCCGACGGCGAGCAAAACCAACAGTAGCGCGGCCTGCCCGTTGCTGAACAACGTCAACACATCGCCGAAGGCCTCGCGCGGGCCGATGGCGACGTTCGCGTAAC
>CAYSVE010000158.1:0-10227 GCA_964434365.1 uncultured Anaerolineaceae bacterium
GTTCGAGTCCGACCGTGCACTCACGCACATTACGACGGAAATCCTCTGCCGAGACGCGACATTGAAGCATATCGCGTGGTATTCCAGGCCATTGCTCGATGCATCGAATGAAATCCGTGGGCTAGTGACATTTGGCTACGATGTCACCGACCAGAAGCGGTCTGAGGAAGCCCTGCAGAAGGCCAACAACGAGCTACAAATTTTGTATCAAATCGCGTCGATAACCAGTGAATATACCGACCTCAGCCAGATATTCGAGAATTGCTTGTTGCACATTCACACCATCACATCGTGTGGCGTCGCAGGGATCTATCTATGGAATGCGCCTCAGCATCGATTGGACCTTGTCGACTCTCGGGGGGACGCGGGCGAGTTACCCCACGAAATCCCGCTGGCTGCATCCGAACTGGATAAAGAGAGCCTGCTGGAAATTGACCTGGTAGACCTACCCAGATTCATCAGCATGCCGATGTTTGCTAAAGGGAAGTTGCAGGGGAGTATCGGCATTCTGGTGAAACCGAATCAAAACATCCCTCCAGATCAGCTTAACTTGCTGCGTTCCATTGCCGACCAGATCGCAATTGCTATCGACAATGCAAACCTGTACCAACGCGCGAAAAAGCTGGCGATCTCAGAAGAAAGACGACGACTTGCGCGCGACCTGCACGATTCGGTCAGCCAGTCGTTATAT
Organism: uncultured Anaerolineaceae bacterium; assembly: GCA_964434365.1. Lineage (GTDB taxonomy): Bacteria > Chloroflexota > Anaerolineae > Aggregatilineales > Phototrophicaceae > CAYSVE01. Next base: position 692 of record CAYSVE010000158.1, read on the forward strand.
AGCCTCAACTTATTTGCCGAAGCCGGGCAGCGCATGCTGAAAAACAGAGAGGTCGATCGTGCATATAAATATCTGGAGCGGATAAACGACACGGCCCAGGAAGCGCTGCGCGAGATGCGCCAACTGTTGTTCGAGCTACGCCCACTAGACCTCGAAAGTGGGAAGTTGGCGGAACTCATTCAGCAACGCCTAGAAATCGTCGAACGACGGTCTGGTATAACGGCCCACTTCATTACCAGTGCAATGCCGCCATTGTCGCGCAAACTGGAAGAAAATATCTATTATATTGTCATAGAAGCACTCAACAATGCCCTCAAACACTCGAAGTGCGATGCCATTTCCATCACGATATCGGCTGCGGGGGAACGGCTCACGGTCGAGATCGCTGATAATGGCATTGGCCTCGACCAGGAGCAAACGCAACAGCACTCAGGGATGGGGCTGGCGAACATGTCGGACCGCGCACACGAAATTAGTGGGGTGCTGAATATACAGCCTCGTTCAGGCGAACGGGGCACTGTCGTTCGATTAAGTATTCCACTGGGAACACCACTGAACCATGACTGAGAAAATTCGCGTCGTTATTGTCGACGATCATCATATTGTGCGGGAGGGGCTGCACGCACTCATAAGCACCGAAGCGCATATCCAAATTGTAGGCGAAGCCGAAAACGGTGCCGACGCGATTCGCCTGATACAGGCGAAGCTGCCCGACGTCGTATTGCTCGACCTCATGATGGAACCCATGAATGGAATCGAAGTGATCAACGAGCTAATACTGCACGAAGCGAAGGTAAAAATCCTGGTGCTCACCAGCTTCGGCCACGAGAACCTTGTGTTCCAGGCCATCAAAGCAGGCGCACATGGCTATTTGCTGAAGGATACCCCGCCGAAGCAACTCACACAGGGCATTTACGATGTCTACAACGGTGTCTCGTCGCTTGCGCCGTCGGTCGCGTCGTTGCTGATCCAGGAAATCCGAGAAATCCCCGCCGAGGACCCACCCCACACCGAGATTTTGACGAAGCGCGAGACGCTTATCCTCAAGCATGTCGCGCAAGGGCTAACGAACCAGGAAATCGCTGATCGACTCGTGATCAGCGAACGGACTGTCCGCACCCACATCTCGAACATTCTGGGGAAGCTGCATCTTGCCAACCGAACCCAGGCCGCACTCTACGCGCTACGTGAGGGGATCGCTAGTTTGGATACCTGAACCGGGTGGCTGCCTATGATTAACACATCGTGTGATACACGGCAGTCGTATTCAAAGGTGGTAGAGTCTATGTCACAATATCAGGCGTCTTGTGCGATAAGACGCACAATCCCCACCATAGGCATCATCTATGTCTGCAAATATTACTACACCAAATGACCGAAGTTTCTACGTCAAATGACGTAGTTTAGTGTTCTCTGCGGGTTACACCGAATAAGATTAACAGCATGTGCTCTCAGATTAAAAAGGTGTAACCATGTTAAGAAAGTCTGTTCTTGTTTCTGTCATCATCTCCTTGTTCCTTGTCGTATCGCTCGTTGGTGCCCAGGACGAAGGCCCAGCGATTGCGCTCTTCAGCCCACTCGGGAATAACGACTATGTGCTGGCAACCGAAACCGGCGTCACCGAAGTTGTCGAAGCGGGTGGCGGTTCTGTCGTGATCTTCGATGCGGGTTTCGACCCGGCAGAACAGCTTAACCAGATCGAGGATGCGATCACATCCGGCAATTTCGACGCGTTCATTATCTACTCCGTAGACGGCGTCGGTGTTACGGTGGGTGTCGATTCCGCCACCGAGGCAGGCATCCCGGTGATTGCGCTAGACGCACCCATCAACGCAGACCGGACCACGCTGGTGCCGTACGCAAACGTTGCTGCGCAAATCGCACGCACTGGTGAAGGCGACGGCGCACTCATCGGTAGGGCGATAGTCCAGGCCTGTGAAGGCATCGACCCGTGTGAAGTTGCCTTCCTCATCGGTTTCCAGAGCTTCCCGCTAGATGTTGATCGCCTCGCGGCTGTCGAAGCGATAGTCGATGCCAACGACAACATCGAAATCGTGGCGATTCAGGAAGGGCTTTACGTCGAGGACGCTGGCTTCGATGCCGCGACGGACATCCTGACAGCTAACGCTGACATCGATGTGATCGCCTCGGTCGGCGACCAGATGATCCTTGGTGCCGAGCTGGCCGTGCAGGATGCTGGCCTTGAAGGCCAGGTAGCACTCATCGGCCAGGGTGGCAATATCGACGCCTACAACGCTGTGGTTGAGGGCCGTTGGTTCGCAACCATCGCCAACATCCCGTACACGAATGGGCGCATCGCTGGGCAGATGGCCCTTCAGGTGCTCGATGGCTCGTTGATCGTCCGGTCCGTCAACATGTACGATCAATCCCCGCCGTACCCGGCCAGCGGCGCCATCATCACCGCAGACAACGCTGCCGAATTCACGCCAGAGTGGTAAAAGGTCGCTAACCCCGTGGCCACAAGTCCATTGCTTGAACTGCGCGGTATCTCGAAAAGATACGGTGCGGTTCAGGCCCTCCAGAACATCCATGTGCAAATTCACCAGGGCGAAATCCATGCGCTTGTCGGCGAAAACGGCGCGGGTAAATCCACGCTCGGCAAGGTGATCAGCGGATTGGTAAGCCCAGACGTCGGTGAGCATTTCGTCGAAGGACGGTTGGTGCACTACACCGCACCCCGCGAAGCCCTGGCCGACGGCATCACGACGATTACGCAGGAAATTGCCTTAGCCAGCAAACAATCGGTAATGCAGAATGTGCTGCTTGGCCAGGAGATCACACGCTTCGGCGTGCTGGACCAACGTGCTATGCGTAAGCGGTTCGAAGAATTGCGTACGCAGACGGGCTTCAACTTGCCGCCATTTACGAAAGTCAATGCATTGCGGCTGGCGGATCAGAAGAAGGTCGAGGTGATGCAGGCCATCGCCCGCAACGCACGGGTTATCATCATGGATGAACCGACGGCCATGCTGGCCGATGACGATACCGCCGTCTTCCTTGAGACGGTGAAACATCTCAAGTCCATCGGCTACACGATTGTCTATGTGTCGCACTTCCTCGAAGAAGTGCTGGATATCGCGGATACCGTCACCATCATGCGCAACGGTGAGGTGATTCGCACAGCCACGACCGCTGACGAAACCCCGAAAACCCTCATCGAGGGAATGCTGGGTCGGTCCGTAGAGGATATGTATCCGCCGAAGCGGTTCCCGCCAGAAGATGCTCAAGTTGTGCTAGACGTTCGAAACGTGTCCTCTGCCGTATTCGACAGCGTCAACCTACAGGTGCGAGCCGGTGAGATCGTGGGGCTGGCTGGCCTCGTCGGCAGTGGGCGTTCGCGGTTGGCACGGACGTTGTTCGGCGCCGAAGCGATTTTGAGCGGGACTGTGCAGGTGCACGGTGAACGGGTTCATCTGGGTTCGAGCGCGCACGCCATTGCTGCGGGTATTCACCTGTTGCCAGAGAGCCGCAAGGAGCAGGGCCTACTGCTCAAGCAGATCGTACGCCACAACGTCACCCTTCCTCACCTGGACCGTGTGACATACCCGGGCGGCATCATTCAGGATCGGCAGGAAAAAACGAATATCCAGCAGTTGGTGAAAGAACTTAACGTGCAGCCGTCCAATCTACGGAACAATGCGAACAGCCTCTCTGGTGGCAACCAGCAAAAGCTGTTGTTCAGCAAGTGGCTGTACCAGCGCCCCAAGGTGTTCATCATCGATGAGCCGACGCGTGGCGTTGATGTTGGGGCGAAGCAGGCCATCTACCAACTAATTGCCGAGCTTGCCGCGCAGGGCATGGCGATTCTGATGGTGTCGTCGGAAATCGAGGAAATCGTCGGCCTGGCCCACCGCGTACTCGTGATGCGCCTCGGTGAAATCGTAGCCGAGGTGCAAGCATCGCAGCAGCAACCGCTCGATCAAAAGGCAATCATCCAGGCAGCGTTTGGCGCAGCCGAAGCCAAGCAGGCAAGGGAATAAAATCCTATGCAAGATACAGCAATGACTGCGCAGCCCGCGCAAGAGACGGTTTCACTCCAGTCCCGGTTCTTCAAACTGATTCTCGATTACGGGATAGTCTTCGCGGTCGGTATTCTGTTTGTGGTGCTGGCGTCTCAGTCCGATGCCTTCCTAACGGTACGCAACCAGCTCAATATTCTCGACCAAGCACATCAGATCGGCCTGTTGGCGGTCGCTGTCACCGTTGTGATCATCGCGGGTGGCTTCGACCTGTCGATGGGGGCCATCTTCGCGATGTCCGGTGTAATCGCCGCAATGGTCGCCCGTGACCTTGGCGAGATACAGGCAGTTGCGACGATTGCGCCCTACTTGGGGTGGATCGCCGGCGTGCTCGCCGGGACGTTGATTGGCCTGTTGAACGGGTTGCTGGTGACCGTGTTTCGGATCAACACGTTTGTGGCGACCCTTGCGTCGGGGATCGTCATTCGCGGTCTGGCGCTTGTCATCACCCAGGCAGAGCAGGTCCGCGTGGCCGACCGCGCCTTCCAAACGCTCGCGCGTGGGCAGGTCTTCGGTGTGCGAAACACTGTGTTCATCTGGCTTGGGTTTGCCGTCGTTCTGACGTTTGTGCTCCTCAAGACGAAGTTCGGGCGCTATGTGTTCGCTGCGGGCGATAACCCAGAAGCTGCTGCGCTCTCTGGCATCAACGTCAACCTCGTTCGGACGATCACGTTTGGTATCAGTGGTTTTGCCGCCGGGTTGGCCGGGGTCATCTCTGCCTCGAAGTTCCTGCGAGCAGCCAACGACGCCGGGCAGGGTATCGAACTGATTTCGATTGCGGCGGTTGTCATCGGCGGCACGAGCATCATGGGCGGCGAGGGGGCCGTGTGGCGCACTGTCCTGGGGGTAATGCTGCTACGGCTCATCGAAAACGGCTTCAACCTCGTCAATGTCGATACGTTCTATCAGGACATATTCCAGGGTTCAATCATACTTTTCGCGGTTGCGCTCGATGCCGCACGGCACCGACGTGGCTAACCATTCCAATGGACTATCACACAAAAAACTAGGGAAATAGATATGGCAAATTATCGAGTATCTGCCGACATCGGCGGTACATTTACCGACATCGTCGTCTCCGATGTCGAAAAATCGGAGACGCGCACCGGGAAGGTGCTCACCACACCGGGCAACCCCGCACAAGGGGTGATGCAGGGTATCGGTGAAATGATCGGTGATGCGGCGGCGATGGACTTCTTCGTTCACGGAACAACCGTCGGCTTAAACGCATTCCTCGAACGCAAGGGCAAGCGCGGCCTGCTCATCATGACGGAGGGGTTGCGCGATGCCTACACGATCGCCCGTGGCGACCGCAAAACACTGTACGAACTTCGGTATCGCAAGCCGGAGCTGTTGGTTCCACGCCGCGATGTCCATGAGGTCGGCGGGCGGTTGCGCTGGGATGGCTCCGAGTTGAAGCCCCTCAACGAGGCGGACTTCGACCCAATTATCGACAAGGTGCGGGCCGAGAACATCGAGTCCATCGCCGTCTGCTTCGTCCATGCCTTCACCAACCCGGCCCACGAACTCCAGGCACGCGATATCCTGAACAAAGCGCTGCCGGATGTTGCGGTGTCGTTGTCGCATGAGCTGGCCCGTGAGTGGCGCGAGTACGAACGCGCCTCTACCGCTGTGATGAACAGTTACATCGCACCCATCGTGCAGCGCTACCTCAAAAACCTGGAAGAAAACCTCGCGGAGTCCGGCGGGACAATCCCGGTGCACATCATGCAGTCCAACGGCGGTGTGACGCGCGCGACCTTTGCCCAGGAGCAACCGATTCACACGCTGTTGTCTGGCCCGGTGGGGGGCACCATCGGTGGTGCCGCGCTCGCGGAGTCCATCGGACGTCCCAACCTGCTCTGTGTGGATATGGGCGGCACCTCCTTCGACATGAGCTTGATCGTCGATGGTAAGCCGAGCATCTCCAACGAGGCGGAACTCGAAGGGCTGCCCCTACTGCTATCGTTGGTAGAAATCCACACTATCGGTGCGGGGGGCGGGGCGTTGGCCTGGCTTGAGGCGGGCGCGCTGCGCGTGGGGCCTCATAGCGCAGGGGCCGACCCCGGCCCGGCATGCTACGGGAAGGGCGGCACCCAACCCACCGTCACCGATGCCAACCTGTTTTTAGGCCGCATCGGGCGCGACTCGAAGCTTGGCGGGTGGATGTCGTTGGACTTCGATGCGGCTGAACGCGCCATCCATAGCGTCGCACAACAACTCGGCCTCAGTGACGTCGAACTGGCTGAGGGCATTCTGGCGATCATCAACGCCAAGATGGCTGACGCGATCCGCACCATCACCATACAACAAGGTATCGACCCACGCGATTTCGCGATCGTCGCGTTCGGCGGCGCCGGCTCGATGCATGCCGTGTGGTTGGCGCGCGATCTCGATATTCCAGAGGTTATCGTCCCCTGGAGTCCGGGCACTTTCTCGGCGTGGGGTATGCTGCAAACAGATATCCGGCGCGACCTGACGGCGAACTTCTTCAAGCAAATCGCCGCGATTACCGCCTCAGACGTCGCAGCCACCTACGACCAGCTCAGCGCAGAGGGTCGCGCACTGCTCTTCGAGGAGAACGTGAGCGAGGCCGATATTGCGTTCGAGCTATCCGCAGATATGCGCTACATCGGCCAGGAGTACTTTGTGAACGTCACGGTGCAGCAACCTATCGACCTGGATGCGATTGAGGCGAGTTTCCACAGCGCCCACGCAACCCGCTACGGCCACTCCACACCCGGTGCGCCGGTTGAGTTTGTCAACCTGCGTGTAGGGGCTATCGGCAAGCTAGATACCAAGGCGCTGGGCTTCACGCCGAGCGATACCACTGGCGACCCGGTCCGTGAAAAACGTTCGATCATCTTCGATGGCACGGCAATCGAAACCAACGTCCTAGAGCGTGATCTAATCCCGGTGGGAGGTGCGTACACGGGGCCGCTGGTGGTGGAAGAAAACAGCGCGACAACTGTCATTCCGCCGGGGTACAGCCTGCGGGTAGACGATTTCGGTAACCTGATAATTCGGAAGGAAGACTGATATGGCCGTCGATTTGATTACGACCGAGATCATTCGTAACGCGTTTGTGTCCATTGCTCAGGATATGAACGCAACCCTGATCCGCAGTGCCTACACGCCTATCATCTACGAAGGCAAGGACTGTTCGGTGGCGTTGCTAGACGATCAGGGTAACGTACTGGGTCAGTCTTTGGGTTTGCCGCTGTTCCTCGGCAACCTGGAGGTTTGCGTGAAGTTAACTGCGGACATGTTCGGCTGGGATTACTTCAAACCGGGCGATATTTTCTATATGAATGACTCGTACCTGACGGGGACGCATTTGCACGATGCGACCATTTTTGCACCGATTTACTGGCAAGATCGATTGGTCGGATTTTCGGCAAGTCGCGCCCACTGGCTCGATGTCGGCGGCAAAGACCCCGGTGGCCCGATGGATTCGACCAACATCTACCAGGAGGGGATGCGCTGGCCACCGACTCGCATCTATGAAAACGGCGAACCCCGCAAGGATGTGATCGAACTGCTGCGGGTGAATGGGCGCTTCGGCTACTCGCTCATCGGCGATATGAATGCGCAAATCGCTGCTGGTCGCACCGGCGAACAGCGTTACCGCGCGATTTTAGATCGTTTTGGCTACGACACGGTTATGGCAGCGCGCGATGAGATATTCCGCCAGTCTGCCCAACTGGAAAAAGAAGCCGTTAGCGCCATTCCAGATGGCACCTACACCGCCGAGGGGTTCCTCGATAACGACGGCCTGGGGAGCGACCCAATACCGGTCAAGCTGAAGGTGATTGTGGAAAACGCCGAAATGACGATCGACCTCGACGGTTCGGCACCGCAGGCAACCGGGCCGGTTAACTGTGGGTTCGCGCAGACGATTTCCGCCTGCCGGGTGGCCTTCAAGCTGCTCGTGAATCCAGAACGCCCGGTCGATGGGGGCACCTTCCGCACCTTGACGGTTGAAGCGCCGGAGGGGTCGATCTTCCGCGCGCAGGAGCCAGCCGCATGTGAGTGGTATTTCTCGTCGCTTGGGCTACTCATCGACCTGTTCGTGAAGGCGCTCTCGCCTGTGGCGAAAGGTGAAGCCGCCGCCGCCCACTACGGCGATTCCATGGTAATCTTCCTTGGCGGTATCGATCCGCGTAACGGGAGTCCATTCCTGGCGGTGGAGCCAACCCCCGGTGGTTGGGGTGGCTATGCCGATGGCGACGGCCAAGATGGGCTTATCAACAACGTGAACGGCGGCTTCAAAGATTTGCCCGTCGAAGTGTATGAAAACAAGTTCCCGGTGATGCTGATGCGTTACGAACTTCGTGCAGACTCCGGCGGAGCAGGTGAATCGCGCGGGGGGTGTGGCATCCACCGCGAGTATCATCTCGAATCGGATGGGAGCCTATCGCTATGGTTCGAACGGTCCGTGACGCCTGCGTGGGGGCTTTTCGGTGGGCAGGATGGCACGCCACCCCGTGTGACCGTGACATCGGAGCAAAACGACCTCGATTTGGAAATGCTCAAGGTCAACGCGCGGATGATACCGAACGGCACCGTGGTTACGACGCGAACGGGTGGCGGTGGCGGTTTCGGTGTACCGTTCGAGCGCGACGCAGAGAAGGTGCGCCAGGACGTGATCGACGGTTACGTGACGATCGACGGGGCCAAGGCCGATTACGGCGTTGTCCTCAACGATGATCTGACGATCGACGCGAACGCAACCGTAACGCTGCGCAACGTATAGCATTCGTGCCACAACGTCCCACCAGGCACGAACGGTGATCTAGTGCTTGGTGGGACCGTCTCCTGTAGTAGTCGCCGCGCACACCAGCGCATACCATGAAGTCGCGTGGGTGCTATTCCACTTTTTTCGTCTCGGTCAGCACCTCGCTGACGAGAAAAACCATATCCGAAATTCGCTCAATGTCTCCCCGGAGTTTTTCCTGTACGTTGGGCGCGTAAAACCCTGCCTCGAAGCTTTCGCGGTCCGGCCATTCCACGACCGTCATGAAGCGGTAGGGCGCGCTTTGCTCGCGCGGCCAGGCTTCATCGATGCGTCCAAAGTCGGTCCTGATGACGCCGCCAATCTTCGAGTTAGAATCCTGATGCTCCCCAAGTCGCCAACTGAGAAATTCATCTTCGTTGGTGCCTTCGGGTAGGTTGTACAGCACAGTAAGGCGTATCATAATTCGGTGTCCTGTTTGGCTCGCGCGAGTAGGTAGTAGGTCGCGGCAAAATTACTTTGCAACATCGTTCGACCAGCAGATGCAGTGGCAGCAACCTTATCTAACTATCGAGTGACGTGCAACCTCCCCCAACAAGACCTGTAAAGCGCCGGTATGAAATCCCATCAGATGCCAGGCATTACCATTCGCAATCGCCATACATCGTCGTGATTAGTTAACGGAGAACGCCAATTTAGTTTAGCACACCTGACAGGAGGGGGGCTTTTCCAACACGGGTACCCACGGCCGACATCTTTGG
>CAYSVE010000159.1:0-10118 GCA_964434365.1 uncultured Anaerolineaceae bacterium
GGCGCCGCCGCCGGCGATCACACCGTCGTTGCCGGCCCCACTGTCGATGATGTCACACGTCAGGGCGTCGCAGCGGCGACCGACCGTGGCCTCACTTTCCATCAGGAATTGCTCGATGCCATCGTCGAGCGTTTCGCGAGTTTTCGCTTCCAGATGAGTGCAAATAATCGGCGCCAGGCCTATTTGCCAGACGATGCGATCCCGGTCAGAAACCCGGTTGGCACCGCTCCCTGCTACATAGTCGAACACAACGGCGCGATGGTCGCGAGCCTTCCCGGCGTCCCCCGCGAAATGAAGTTCCTTATGGGCAGCGACATCATCCCCTTTATCAAGCAGAAGTTTGGCCTGAAAGACGAAGTCATCAAGGCGCGTATCCTTAAAACTGGGGGTATCGGCGAAAGCACGCTCGACGAAATGCTGGGCGCAGAGCTACTAGAGGCGAGCAACCCAACGATTGGGCTGGCTGCACACAGTGGGCAAATCGACATCCGCGTGACGGCAAAGGCGGCAAGCGTCAGCGAAGCGATGCCCATGCTGGACGAGGCCGAGGCGAAAATCCGTGAGAAAGCAGGCAAATACATCTTCGGGGTGGATGAACAAACGCTAGAAGGCGCGCTCGTTGCATTGTTGCAGGCGAACGAAGCCACGCTTGCGGTGAGTGAAACAGGCGTATCGGGCATCGTGACCAGGCGTCTCGGCAATGTCACCGGTGGAGAGGCCGTGCTCAGAGGGGCAGAGCAGCACGACGAGCCGGTGTATCTACAGCGTGGCCTCGGCACGGACGAAACGCAGCTCAAAGAGCTTTCCATCGAAGCGGCAAATGCCGTTCGCGACCAGCACGATGCAACTGTGGGCATTGCCATTGTCAGCCAACCCGATGTCGACGAAAACCCGGACATCGAAGTAGGTACTGCGGTGACGGTATGTACGGCTGCGAATGTCCGCTCACGCGTGTACGGTTTCGGTGGACGCTCCGATAGTTTAGAGGAATTCGCGGGCAACTGGAGTCTGTCGATAGCCTGGTCGCTGGCACGGGAGTTGGTCGACGATGCAGAGCTTCGCTGACAAATTGGCTGTGGCGCAAGCGTCATCGGATGTGATGTTGCTGCTGCGCCCGCTGATGCCCGAGATGCCCGCGCCGATTCACTGGCAGGATGATCCGTTCTTCCCGTTCAGCAAGGCGATCATCCGTGCGACGCGTGATGTGGTGTGCGGCTATATGTTCGACTTTGCGGCCTACCTGGCACACGGAGCTGCCGGGGCCGTGGCATTGGAGCGGTCGATTGCTTACGCCGGAGACGATGTCGTAACGGTGCTGCACGGGCCTTTTGCCGGTCCATACTTCGTGCCGATGATCTACGAAGACGCCTTCCACGCTGATGCTGCCACGCTCGTCGATGCGGCGCACATCGACGCGTACACCACATCTAAGGATCACGGCGCCTTTGTGATGCACGAGGGCACGCCAGAACCTGCCGCGCACGGTGCCTATTGGCCCACTGCGAAGTTGTTGACGCTCGGCGAATGCCAGATACGGCTTGCCACCGAGGATGTGCTCTACGCCGCATATGGCGATGACCATGCGGAGCAAGTTCGTGCGGCCTTGGAGGCGATGCGCGCGTGATCGCAGAATTGCTGGTTCGTCATGGTTTGGTGCAATTTGGGCGCTTCGCGACACCCGATGGCACCCAATCCCCGGTGCGGTTCGAGCTAAACTTGCTGCTGTCGTACCCATCGGTTGCGACACAAATTGCTCGGGCCATCGCACAACGTATCGATGTCGAGCGCGTCGAGCGGCTACTTTGTCCGGCGGATGCAGCTCCCCTCGGTGCACTTGTCGCCGTGGAAACCGGCATTCCGCTGGTATACAGCCGTGGAGTAGGGGAACCTGCCGTCGTTGACCTCGTTGGCGCGTATGATGTCGGTCACCCTACCGTGCTCCTCGTTAATCTGACGTCGGTGCATCTCGATGATCTCGTGCAGCGTGCATCGCGATTTGGCCTTACGGTTACACAGACGATCGGCATTCTCGGTGCCGAGAATGCACTGTGCACGTTAGACGACGTTATCGAGGTGTGGGGCAGTCGGCAAAAGTGAGGGCGTGGACGGCGGGGTAGCCGCCCACTACAACGACGCTACTCGTCGTCGAGGCTGAGGATGGACATAAAGGCTTCCTGGGGAATCTCCACAGAGCCGACCATCTTCATGCGCTTCTTGCCCTTCTTCTGTTTCTCGAGCAACTTCTTCTTACGGGTGATGTCGCCGCCATAGCATTTCGCGAGCACGTCTTTGCGCATTGCCTTTACATTGGCCCGCGAGATCACGTTTTTGCCTACCGCCGCCTGCACCGGCACCACGAACATCTGCCGTGGGATGAGGTCCTTCAGGCGGGTTACGAGCTTCTGACCCTTGTGATAGGCGTGGTCGCGGTGAACGATCATCGCAAGCGCATCGACTGGTTCTTTGTTCACCAGCACATCGAGTTTGACGAGGTCACCCGCTTCATACTGGTCGAACTGATAATCGAGGCTGGCGTAGCCGCGCGTCACACTCTTTAGCCTGTCGTAGAAGTCGACGATAACCTCGGAGAGCGGCATACGGTAATGAAGCATCACACGTGTCGAGTCGAGGTATTCTGTGTTGACGTACTCGCCGCGCTTCTTGATGACGAGGTCCATAATCGCACCGATGTATTCCTGCGGCACGTAAATTTGAATCTTCATCCACGGCTCGTGGATTTCGTCGATCGTGCTCTCGTCGGGCAGTTGTGCCGGGCTATCGATCGTGATTTCCTCACCATCACGCTTTTTGATGATGTACTCCACGCTAGGAGCAGTCGCGAGAATGTCCAGATCATACTCGCGTTCCAGGCGTTCCTGTACAATCTCCATGTGGAACAAGCCCAGGAATCCCACCCGGAAGCCGAAGTTCAGCGCCTGCGAGCTTTCTGGCTCGTAAACGAGGGCGGCATCGTTGAGTTGCAACTTCTCGAAGGCGTCACGCAGGTCTTCGTAGTCGTCGTTATCGGTCGGGTAGAAGCCCGCGAAGACCATCGGCTTGGCCTGTTCGTAGCCAGGAAGCGGTTCATTCGCGCCTTTGTTGGTCAAGGTGATGGTGTCACCGACGCGGCACTCCTGCACCGTTTTGAAGCCCGTGGCGATATATCCCACTTCACCCGCGCTTAACGTGCTGACTGGTAACATCGCTGGGGTGAAGACGCCCATCTCAACGGGTTCGAATTTCGCTTCGGTGGACATCAAGCGCAGGGCGTCACGCTTGCCGACTGTCCCATCCATCACACGGATGTATGCCACCACGCCTTTGAACGAGTCGTAGTGCGAGTCGAAGACCAACGCACGGAGCGGTTCGTCTCTGTTGCCCTCGGGCGGTGGCACCCGTTTGATAACCGCTTCAAGCACATCGTCTACGCCGAGGCCGCTCTTCGCAGAGATTTTGATCATGTCTTCGACGGGTACACCGAGCAAGTCGGAGATTTCTTCGGCAACGTCATCGGGGCGGGCGGCAGGCAGGTCGATTTTGTTGATTACCGGGATAATCTCCAGGTCTTGCTCCAATGCAAGGTATAGGTTTGCGAGCGTTTGCGCCTCGATGCCCTGGCTCGCGTCGACCACCAATATAGCCCCCTCGCACGCTTGCAAGGCCCGGCTTACTTCGTATGTGAAGTCTACGTGGCCGGGTGTGTCGATGAGGTTGATGAGGTATTCCTCACCGCTCTTCGATTCGTAGATCATCCGCACAGCCGACGCCTTGATCGTCACACCGCGCTCGCGCTCCAACTCCATGTCGTCCAGCAGTTGATCCTGCATTTCGCGGTCACTGACGGTCTTCGTCTTCTGCAACATACGATCGGCAAGCGTGCTTTTGCCGTGGTCGATGTGTGCGATAATGGAAAAGTTCCGAATGTTTTCTCGCTTCATCCAGTAATCTTTCGCCTACCTAATCTGTACGCGTCTAATTATAGCAGACGGTGGGGCAACGGTATATGAACAGGCCTCATGTGTTTAGTGAGGTTCTAATCACGGTATCGATGTCGGTTGTGGTTTGTTTGGCTGCATCGCAGCTAAGCCACACCAGAAACTCGATGTTGCCCGTCGCACCCTTGATGGGGGACTGCGTGAGCGCCACGACGTAAAGTTCTTCACCCTGTGCGTGGGTGATGACATCCTCGATGACACGGCGGTGAATTTTTTTGTCGCGGACGATACCACCTTTGCCCACATCATCCTTGCCTGCCTCGAACTGCGGTTTGATGAGTGCAATCACATCGCCGGTTGAGGCCAACCACCCTTTGACGACAGGAAGCAGCAGCCGTAAGGATATAAACGACGCATCGATCACGATGAGGTCGATCGCAACGGGCAAGTCGTGCAGGTGACGCGCATTGGTGCGCTCCATCACAACAACGCGCTCGTTCAAGCGCAAGGTGTAATCGAGCTGGCCGTAGCCAACGTCGATGGCATACACTTGTTTAGCTCCGTTTTGTATCAGGCAATCAGTAAAGCCACCCGTCGATGCGCCAACATCCGCGCAGGTGAGTCCGATAGGGGAGTAGGAAAAGTCTGCGAGGGCACCGGCCAGTTTTTCACCGCCACGGCTCACGAAGCGCGGTTTATTCTTCAGTGTTATTTTGTCTTCTTCACCGATTCGCGTGCCAGGTTTGTCGATACGATTGCCATTGACGAGCACTTCACCAGCCATAATCATCGCCTGCGCTTTGGCCCTGCTAGGCACCATTTCCCGTTCGGTGAGCGCGACATCGAGACGGATCTTCTTTTTGCTTGGCATCAATCCCTCGTCATATAGATGGTCAAGTCCAGCGGATTGTCATCTTCCGCCGTAACGATGAAGCCGTCTGCGGTGAGGGGAACATACCCCTCGGCGCTAATAATGACACTGTAGGGTACATCGGCCTCGTCCGTCGAAAGCTCCAGTGGACGGTCTATCTGAAAACGTCCATTGCGGTCGGTGGTCGCGAGGGCGTAGATCTGCTCTTGATCCCACACAAAATCCTCGACCGAAAAGTCTTCGCTGATGAGTACAAACGTCACGCCGGGTAGCCCGTCGAGGGTGTTCGCATCGACGATTTGCCCCTGTAATTGCAGGCCACCCGCCTGCGCGAATGTGTCGATGGGTAACTGTCCGATGCCAACCTGGGCGGTCGCGCTTGCAATTTGCACCTGCCCCACGAATAGCGACACACTGTAGGTGCCGTCTGGCAGTCCGCCGGGGCGGGTAAGCCGAGACAGAAAATTAAGGCCATTATTCGTGGCCTGCCACGGCCCAACCTGTTCAAAGAACACCGCATCGTCCACCAGCCAGCGGATCGTCCAGGGTGTGCCGGGTTCGATCTGCTGCCAGTCGAATAGAAAGTACAGGTTATCGATATTCGTCGTAAAGCCGCTCGATGCAGGTGTGCCGATCGCTTCTGCTGGACTATCGGCGGTCGCAAAGTGCGCATCTTCGAAGATCAGCGGGAATGCCCCTTGTTGTGCGCCCGCTATCGTAAAGTCGGCGGTCGCCGTGAGGTTGTTGCCGACATACAGCTCTAACCGATATACACCCGGCAGCAACTGGTTGGGGTCCTGTATGCTAATTGTCTTTGCGCCGTTGGCACCATCGGCCCAGAGGTTGGGCGGCAATGTGCGGAAGATTTCCGCCCCCTGGTAATACCAGATGGCGGTCCAGTCGGTGCCATCGACCATGTTGCGGAAGATAAAACGTGCACTGGCGATGCTCCCCGTTGGCAACACAAACCCATTGCCGATTACATTACCCTCGAGGTCGGAAAGCCCAAAAACGATGTCGCTCATTTGCGGTTCGGTCGTCGGCGCACCGCCGATAACGATGTTCGCCGTAGCTGCCGCGATGCCGTCGATAAACATCGTGAACTCATAAACGCCACTCGGCCAGGGAATACCCGTACTGCCGATATACCACAGACCCGAGGTGCCCCCGCTCCATCGGACCGGTGCGAGGCTTAGGTTCGGGTCTGGGATGTTGTCTCGGGCAATGCGAAGCTCGTAGACGGTTTCGGGTGTCATGTTCGCATAGTCAAAATACAGGTAGAGGCTGTTTGTACCTGTGGGGGCGCCGCTGATGACGCGCGTCGGCATCCCCGCATCGTTGACCGATGGCGAGAAGAACAATCGAGAAAAAGTCGGCTCATCACTAACCGTTGTTGTCGTTTGGTTTTGCTGCAAGCCAATCTCGACCGTCAGGTCCAACGACGCGGCCTGTACAAGCGGGCGAGCGAAGTTAGACGGGCGCAGCGCGTTAATAAAGCCGCCCAGGGGCACGCAATCATCGTTTTGGTTGACGAAACCGTCACGATTCGTGTCTTGGATGATGCGACAGGCCGTGTCATCAGCCATACGAGTTGGCGGGGCAGTCGTTGGAATCGCAATCAGTCGTCCTTCGCGGTCGTACGCACCACCACCACTCATCATGCCAGGGATCGAGGCACTGGTTTTTATCCACGCACGGTCGTCGCCCGATGGCTCCGCGGTGAATCCGCTCACGGTACCGCGTTCGACCGCTACGGAATTGTTGCCAATGTCGGGATACCCGACGACCACAAGATTATCATCGAGTTCTACAGTGTCCGAGTTCGCGATTTCGACGAAGGGTAGTGATAATGCATCGGATGGAAGTTGACGTCCGCTTGCATCCTGCGTTATTCGCAGCACCGCGAGGTCTAGGCCGGGTTCTGCCTGGTTGATCTGCGCGCGGTAAAGCGGTACGGGCGGTTCGTCGAACCGAATGCCAAGTGCAATGAGGATAGTGTCGCCGGGGCAGTCGTCACTCGTTACGACGTTATGGGCGTTCGTGAGGACAAGTCCATCGCTACTGACCAATGTGCCAGAGCCGAAGCAGGTCATCACGAGGGTATCTTCGGCGGCACGTGCCTGGATCACGAACACCGTTGCCTGGGTAACGCGCTCCAGTTCATTTTCCAATGTGGAAGGCGGTTGTTGACCATAAACCACTGGGCCGCGGAGGATCATGCTAAGCAGCAGTGCGAAAAAAACTATCGTGGGCTTCATGGCTAAAACTCCAACTGACGAACGAACTGCTCGAACCGCTCGAAGTTTGTGTCGAAGGACTGCGCATCGGAGAGTAAGGTGATAATGATGGCCTGGCCACGCTGTATCGTGATGATGTCCACGCCGGTTACAACCGTGGGGATGCTCTCAAGAAATGGGTTCGCTTGGCCCGCTACATAGGTATACGACGCAGCCGACGCGACTAGCTCTTCGGCCAACGTATACGGGTCGATTGCAAAAACGCGGTAGGCATCGAGGGTTTGGGCGCGGCTCAGCGAGAGTGCATCGAGGATATTGCGGTCGGTCGTGAAGGCACCGATAGGTTGCACCGCGACCTGATAAGTTGTCTTGAAGCCGATTTCCGACACGTTTCGCACACGGAACACATAATCCGTTCCGCCTTCGTCGATAAGCCAGTTTTCGGGGTATTGCGCGACGATCCCCACCTCGTTGTTGATGTACGTCGATACCGCATTCAAACGGCTGATGCGCAGGTTCACGGCGATGACCAGTGACAGAATCCCGTAAATGAGCACGAAGTAGTGGCTCCAGCGTTGCCGAAATGTGAGGCCACGCTGTTCGGTATTGGTTTCGACCAGTGTCATGCTTCTGTCATGGCCTCGCGCGCCTGTCGCTCGGCAACATTAAACAGGAACGCCATTGCTACGGAGATCGCGATAAGCAACACAGCCGAGAACAGCAGCCCTCGTATAGGCCGCGTCGCAGCAATGGGGCGCGCCAACACAGCGGCATTCACCAACCCAACCCGTAGCGGAGTCGCCAACCCCACCAGCGAGCTACCCAGCACAACGGTACTGACGAGCAAAAACGGCGACGGCTGTCGCGAAAGTCGCGCTTCGGCCATACCGTAGGCGACGATAACGCTACTGATGATGTGTAGTACGAGTGTCGCAAACGTTCGGTCTGCGGCAACCGAGAGCGGCGGATTGTTTGCCAGCACGAAGACCACGTTCTGCATTGTTGCATAGCCCATCGCCGCTGCAACCCCGTAGGCGATTGCGTCCAGGCGGGTGCGATAGAGGGTTTCCCATACTGCATAGCGCAACACGACGTACTTTAGTACTTCCTGTACTGCACCGAATGTGAATGTGTAGCCGATGATGCGCTCCAGCGTAGTACCCAGCGAAAGCCACTCCTGCACAGCCAGGGCATTGTTGAGCAGGGGAATGCCTATTGCATTCGCGCACAGCGCACAGATAATGGCTACCGTTAGCAGGCGGTCACGAGGCTCACTGACAGTACGCTCCCTCAACCACGACACGACCACCCAAACCAATGCGGGAACTGTTGCAATCACGAGGGTTGCCACGAGACGAATACGTCCCTCACGGAGCAAGTCATCCCCAACAAAGGTGAGAATAAGCGCTAACGCAAATGGGATACCAGTTTCGAGGGCGATGCTAGGCCATACCCGGCGATACGGAAAGACAACATCCTCGCTGGGTGGGTCAATCGGGCGTGAGCTAAACTCGGTCAACGTTGGAACCTCCAGGGCCGTTATCTTAAATTAGGTGCTGTAGACTGGAAAGTGTAAACATGCGAAAGCACGTATTGCTGCTAAGTGCCCTCCTGGGGTTGCTAGTGGGTTGTGGTCCCACGGTCACGACGCCAGAGGAAACGAACATTGTGTACGGTCTCACCCTATCCCCAAGTGGTTTCGACCCCCACATCAACCAATCGGCGGAAATCGGCATCGTGCTACGGCAGGTATACGATACACTCGTTTTCCGCGACCCCGAAACGCTTGAGATTGTGCCGGGGCTAGCTGCCACCTGGGAGGTTTCGCCGGACGGGTTGGTGTATACATTCGGGCTAAGGCAAGATGTAACCTTCCATGATGGAACCATATTTAATGCGCAGGCCGTAGCAGCTAACCTGGATCGCATCCTCGACCCAGCACTGGGTTCGCAAAAGGCGATCTTCTTACTTGGCCCGTTCGAGCGCTACGAACTGGTGGATAACTTCACCGTACGGCTTTACCTGAGTGAACCGTACAGCCCCTTGCTCGATTCGCTCAGTCAGGTTTACCTCGGTATGGCAAGCCCTACGGCGCTCGAAACCTACGCCGAGGAGCAAGAGCGTTATCAGTTCCATCAGGTAGGTACGGGACCATACACGTTCGAAGAATATGTCCCTGGCGATCGGCTTGTGCTACGTCGCAATACGAATTATGCGTGGGGGCCACGCTTTTTGCAGGCATCGGTCGAAAACCCTGTGGATGTGATTACCTATCGCTTCTTCACCGATCCATCGACGCGGTCACTCGCGCTGGAAAGCGGTGAAGCACAGATTATGGGTGAGCTACTGCCAACAGATGCTCGTTCGCTCGCAGGTAATTCGGCGATTCGGGTTGTACCCACGCCGATACCGGGGCAACCGCTGCAATTTTTGATGAACACCCAGGTCTTCCCCACCGATTCGGTGGCGATTCGTCAGGCGTTGATCTACGCGACGAATCGCAGCGCGATCATCGACGCGGTATTCCAGGGATACTCACCAGTGGCAAGTGGTCCCATTACGAGTGGCACGCTGTATTACAACCGCGAGCTGCAAAATTTGTATCCTTATGATATTACGCAGGCGCAAACGCTTCTCGCGGATGCCGGTTTTGAGGACACCAACGGCGATGGCGTCCTCGAATTTAGTGGGGTGGATGTAACGGTTCGGATGATTGTGCCGCCGTGGGGTGCGCTGGAAGACGTCGCACAGTTGGTACAGGATCAATGGCGTATCGTGGGCATCCAGACGGAAATCGAACTCGTGCCGACATTCACGTCCCTGCTCGATGCAGTGCAAACGGGCGAGTACAACATGGTTGCATTTAACTCGTTTGGCCTCGACCCCTCGCTCCTCGAGCAGTTCTACAGTACCGATGGCGCAAGTAACTGGACCGGCTACAGCAATATCAATCTCGATCAAGCATTCCGTGAGGCGGCACGCCAACCCGATGAGCTTGCACGCGCCGGAACCTATTTGCAGATTCAACGGCTCATCATGGAAGAGGCGCTCATCCTGCCCATTCGTGAGAATGTC
>CAYSVE010000160.1:0-10095 GCA_964434365.1 uncultured Anaerolineaceae bacterium
GATTTGTCCGTCTCGCGTGAGATGATCGAGATAGGTTTGAAATGCTTCGACGGTGTAAATCGTGTTTTCGCTGAGGGCCAGACCGCTACGCGTAGACGTTTCCGTAATGACCTGCGCGAGGTAAATCAAATCGTACTGCTCGCCGGAACGGAGCAGTGTATTGCGCCCCTCACCGACGATCATCGCCACACCCGGCGCCGATACTAAATCGCCGTGATAGTTGGCATATTCATCGAGCAGGGCGACACTCGCCCCATTCACCTCCACCGCGTTTACCTGTCGCGCATTAGCCCGCAACGCATACCAAATGTCCAGGCCACCGCCTGAACCGATGACGATCACGCGGGCAGGCTGCTGCGTCGCGAATGGGAAAAAGCCGATGTCGCGGATCAAAAAGTCGTTGTTTTCGAGGGGGGGGATAATCGACCCTGCTGCACCATCGACATAAATTTGATACGGGCCAGCATCACCCGGCGAGACGAGGTCAGTTCGGGCGAAGGCATCCCAGCGCGTGTCGAGGACCGTGCCGCCGTTTTCGAGCACCTGCGTGATGGGTTTTTCCGCGCCGCCCCGCAAATAATCGATGTCCAGCCAGCCGAACACAACATTGCTGATAGCAAGCACGACGGTTATCGCGACGGCGGAAATCTGTAACGGCACGGCCACACCGCGCTCACCGTCGCCACGAAACCAGAATCCGCACAGCGTCAGCAGTACCCCGAGCACCAATAGGCCGTTCAACGCCCCGAAAGCGTTCAACAGCGGAATCGCCAGCAGCACCCCCACGCCCGCACCGCCGAGGTCGGCAGCGTAGAGGGATGTGCTTTGCGCGGGGTTCTTGCTGAAGATTGTTGTGATGATTGCCCCCACGAAGACAAACGGCAACACCATCAGGCCGAAGCTGAGCGGGTTCGGCAGCAATGTGACCACCGCAGCCGCGAGAATGGCAGCCGCACCTGTGCTCACACAATACGCGGAGAGCAACGCCATACGGCGCAGGGTGGGTAGCAGGGCGGTAAGGGCCGCCCCAAACCCAATACCCAATATCGCAACCGAAATCGCGATAAATACCGCCTGTGGAAAAAAGATCGCGGAGAGCAAGCGCGTAAACGCTAACTCCAGCATTAGCGCCAGCGCAGACACGCTCGCCAAACCGAACCGTTGCCGCATTCGTTAGGCTTTTCTCAGGTGCGGGTCGAGGCTATCGCGCAGGCCATCGCCCAAAAAGTTGAAGCCCATCACGGTGAACATAATCGCAAGGCCGGGGAACACCCCCAACCACACCGACTGCTGTAAGTACGCCCGCCCCTCGGAGAGCATACGACCCCAGCTTGCATCGGGCGGTTGCACACCCAACCCGAAGAAGCTCAGCGCGGCTTCGGCGAGGATCGCAAACGACAGGCTCAACGAGATTTCGACGATGATGGGCGACAAGATATTCGGCAAAATGTGGATAAGCATGATGCGCGTCGGGCGTGCACCTAGCGCGTGCGCCACTTCGACGAACTCCTCCTCCTTCACCGAAAGCACCTCGCCACGTGCGATGCGCGCAAAGATGGGAATGTAGACGATGCCGATGGCGATCATCGCGTTGGTGACGCCCTTACCCAATGCGGCCAACACCGCAATCGCGAGCAGAATCGCCGGGAATGCAAACAGCACATCCATCGAGCGCATGATGATCTCATCGACGATGCGGTTGTTGCTGTACCCGGCGATCATCCCAAGGGTGGTGCCCACGACCGTTGCCAACGTCACCGCGATAATCGCGACCTGTAGCGATACCCGCGCGCCGTACAAAATGCGGCTCAAGATGTCGCGGCCAAAGTCATCGGTCCCGAACCAATGCTGAAACGACGGCGAGGCGAAGCGAGCGCCGAAGTCCATCGCGTTAGGGTCCATCGGCGCGAGGAGCGGCCCGAAAACTGCGCTGATCACCAGCAGCAGCACCAACCCCGCACCGAACATCCCCGTGGGGTGCTTGCGAAACTGCTTCCACACATCGCCCCAAAAACTCGACGCTTGCACGGTCTCTCGTTTCGACTTTTCCAGAGTAGAAATGTCTTTTTCGTTCGCTAAAGCCATAGACCTCCCCTTCGTCACTGCTCGGCCAGTGCCTGCAATATTCGATAGCCCAACCCTGGCACACCAAAGTTATCGACCGCTGCTTCGCGCTCAAGGTAATCCCGCCAGATCGGTTTTTCTGCGATGAGCGCGCGCAAACTCGCGACAGCCTCATCCATCGCGTCGAACTCTGCCGCGAGGTGCAACGCACGCAAATACACAAGATACGGTTCATCGGGTGCGGCATCCTGCATGAAGTTCAGCAGTTGGCGTGCTTCATCGGGCTTACGACCCTCCATCAACCCAGACACACGATACTCTGCTTCATAGGCACGGTTGAGGTGATAGATGTGTGCCAGCTTTTCCACCGGGTCGGGGTCATAATCCACACGAAGGTGAACCAACGGTATCGGTTTACGCTCGGCATCGACGATGAGCAACGCAGCGGTTTGTTTGCCACGCATGTCGCCGCCCTCGGCCTGTGCCGCGCGCAGTGCCGCCAACAACCGCTCACCGAATTCACCCGTCGATGCCTCGTAAGCGTGGGCCATCGCATCCCAAACCGTGTTCTTGAGCATCATATTCGCGAGCGTGCAGTACCCCTCACCAACGCGGCTACCTGCCTCGGGGAAGCATCGTCCCCCTGTATGCACAGCCACTTCGCCGTGCCGATCCACCATACCCACCTGCCGCACATCGCGCAGGGCATCCGCCGCGAGTAGGGCCGTCAGTGCATCGGGTGCGCGCATACCACCCGCCATCAAGCCGAGGCCGTGCGTGCCATATGTTCTCAGCGCACGCGCCTGCGTGCCGACCGCTCCCACACCGCCCATTGCCCAGGGCACCCACGCCCCCACAGCGAGGTTAAACGTTTGCACCGCGACACCCATCTGCCCTGTCGCGGGGTCACGGGCGACAATCGTGTAGGTCATTTGTAGCCCCCTACGCGTACTCGATGCGCGGGTCGAGGACGTAGTAGAGCAGGTCCACCGTCAGGTTGATGACGGCAATCATCACTGCGAAGGTAAGGACCGCCCCCTGTAATAATGGATAATCGCGGTCTAACACGGCATCGAGTGCGAGCCGCCCCAAGCCAGGGAACGCAAACACGATTTCCACGGCGACAACCGCACTGAACAAGGCCGTCATCTGCAAGCCGATAATCGTGACAATGCTGATAAGCGCATTGCTGAGCGCGTGCCGGTTGATGACAAACCACTCGCTAAGGCCCTTTGCACGTGCCGTGCGGATGTAGTTCTCGTTCAGCACTTCGATCATCGCGCTGCGGATAAACCGCGTTTGGATCGACCCACTAATCACACCAGCGGTAATGGCGGGTAATATGAGGTGCTCGAACCAACCGCCGACACCTTCGCTGATGGGGTCGTAGCCGCTTGGCGGTAACCATCCGAGGTTCAACGAGAAAAATAGCACCAACAAAATCCCGAGCCAGAAGTCCGGTATGGACACCCCAACCTGACTGACGATGGATGCCACAAGGTCGAATGGGCTACCCCGGTAGATTGCAGAGAGAATGCCCAGCGGGAAGCCAATCGCCATGCCGATGAGCAGCGCAAGCCCCGAAAGTTGCAACGTCGGGCCGAGCCGCTGCCGAATTTGTGGCGCGACCGGCTGACCGGTGATGAGACTATCGCCAAGGTCACCCGTGACCACGCCGCCCAACCACGTCACATATTGGATGACCACCGGGCGGTTGAGGCCGAGGCGCTCGCGCAAAGCAGCGACGTTGTCCTCATTGGCCTGGGTACCCAAAATCACACGAGCCGGGTCGCCGGGCACAAGCTGAATAATCGTGAAAACTGCAATCGTCACGCCCAAAACCACGACCAACGTGAGAGCGAGACGCTGCGACACGTAATGCCAGTTCATGAACCTACCTGAAATATACCGTCACAGGATGAAAAACATCCCTGCCAGCCGCGCCAGCAAGGATGTCTCGATGTGTACGCCACTCGTCGATAAAACGAGCGCGCTTTATCTCCTACTGGGTGCCGTGGCGTCTATTCCGCCAACCACACCGTCCAGAAGTTATTCGCCTGGTCTGGGCGCACCGTGAAGCCGTTCACGTAGTCGGCAAAAGCACGGATCTCCTGCTTGTTGTACATGTAGATGTACGGCGCATCGTCCACGAGAATCTGGTTCGCTTGCTCGTAGATTTCGTAGCGCTCATCGAAGTCGCTAGTTGCGCGGCCCGCTTCCATCAGCGCGTCGAACTCAGGATTGCTGTACCCGGTGAAGTTGAACACCTGGTCCGTGGTGTGCTGGAGGTAGTAGTACGCATCGGCATCGATGAGGCCGTTCCAGTTGCAGATGTAAATGTCGTACATGAAGTTGCCTTCAAGTTCCAGCCACTCACTCCACTCCGGCGCGTTGATCGTGGCGGTAATGCCGATTTCGGCCAGTTGCTGCTGGAGCACCTGCGCTGCACGGACAGTCTCTCCGTACTGCACGGTCGGCAACAGTTCGAGTTCGAAGCCATCGGCAAGACCGGCATCGGCTAGCAACTGACGTGCAGTGTCGAGGTCACGATCGTACGGCGCGTAGTCGAAGAACCACGGGCTACCCGTACCAACCGGCCCCTGCACTGGCTCGCAAAGGCCAAAGAACCCCGCCTCACAAAGCACCTCGCGGTCGATGGCATAGGCAATCGCCTGGCGCACGCGCACATCGTTAAACGGCTCGCGCTGCAAGTTGACGCCCATGTAGTCGTAGGAAAGCTGCGGCGCAGTTTCCACGGTGATGCCTTCTTCTGCGTCCAGTGCCTCGAAGCTCTGCGGCGCAATCGCCAGCACCCAGTCGACTTCACCACCACGCAGGGCGGTCTCGCGAACCGTGTCGTCCGGCATCGGTACGATTTCGACGGCGTCGAGGTACGGCAGGCCCTCCTGCCAGTAGCTTTCGTTCTTCTCTAGCAGGATACGCGTCGTGCCCTCGACTTCGCTAATGGCAAACGGACCCGTGCCGATCGGTTCCAGCACCATCCCATCGTCGTTCACGCTCTCGGGGGCCATAATGCCTGTGGACTTGTTGAGGCCAAGTAACTGCGGCAAAATGCCGATCGGCGTCTCGGTGGTGATGGTCACGGTGTAGGTATCCACCGCTTCGTAAACTGTGCCTGCGCCGCCGGCGTTACCGGCGTTACCGGCACCCGTCGCCGGGTCCGTCAAACGCTCGAAGTTCCACACGACATCCTCGGCGGTCATCTCGCGCCCATTGCTGAACATCACACCTTCACGCAGGTTGAACGTCCACGTCAGGCCGTCTTCCGACTGCTCCCAGGACTCGGCGAGCCACGGCACAAGGTTCAGGTCGTCATCGTAAAAGGTCAGGGTTTCAACGACGTTGTTCAGAATTTGGTAGCTGGAGTACGAACTCACGATATGCGGGTCCAGGCCAGCCCACTCGTTTTGGAAGGCTGCACGCAACGTACCGCCCTCGACCGGGCCGTCCTGGGCCATCGCTGCAAAGTGGCCGATACCGACCGTAGCAAGAATCAGCGCTACCGATAATACAAGAATTCGCTTCAAAATACGTTCTCCCTCTCTGTGTTAAACGAAACGCTAACCAGCACGAAGATTACATTGTGCCGGGTCACGTGGGTGGAATCATCGTCGGCAAGCTACAAAAAGCATAGACACATCACTGTTACCGGTAGGTAACAGTCGAGCGCGTCAGGCTATCGACCGCCTCGATTGTTGTACTGGCACAAAGCCAGCAAAGTGGGGTGTACAAGCACAACAACACCCTTCGCGTATCATTGTGGGGTGTGGAGGTGGTGTAGGCTTCCGTATGACGATAAATTTCACAAACCTATTGGAACACATTTGTAACGAAACTTCAAATTGCGCGCGGTCGCAGAGTGAGCATAGACCATCTAAGCATTGCATGAGAGTATATCTGTGGCCCCGCCAAAGTAGGGTACGGTGACGCCCTGCAACCAGAACTTATAACCCGATGTGCAAACAAGAGCTTTGAGGACCCTCGCCCATGACCACCAATGTGGATACCCCGAAACCTAAAGCTGTACCCACCGAAGACACAGCGCAAGATAACCCCTTATTGAGTATTTTGGGATCGTTTTTATTTCGGTTAGTTCTTCTCACGGCTGTCACGGGCTTGTTCATGGTGCAGGCCAATGTGAACATCGGCGCTATCGGCCAGGGGTTGACCTACTCGCTGCTGGGCGTGGGCGTTTTTCTCACGTTCCGCATCCTCGAATTCCCCGACCTCTCCGTCGATGGGTCGTTCCCGATTGGTGGGGCTATCTGTGCGGCGGCTATCGTCGCAGGCGTCAATGCGGAGTTATCGCTGCTGGCGGCCTTCCTAGCAGGTGCCCTCACCGGCCTTGTTACCGCGCTCATCAACGTCATCTTCAAAATCGAGGGCCTGCTGGCAAGCATCATCGTGATGACCGGCGCTTACACGGTAACCCTGCGTATTTTGGGCGGTAGTAACATTCCGCTCATCGGCGAGCGGACGGTTCTTGCGCCGTATCAGGGGCCGTTTCGCACCTGGGCAGTGGAGACCTTCGGCGATAACTTCCGCCGACATACGAATAACATCATCGAAATTGCGGTGTTTGGCCTCATCGTGGTCGTTGTTCTGTTGCTCCTCAACTGGTTTTTGCACACGGAACTTGGCCTGACCATGCGCGCGACGGGCCGCAATGCGCAGATGGTGCGCGCGCTGGGCATCAATCACAATCACCTCATTATCCTCGCGCTGATGATTTCCAACGGCCTGGCGGGCCTCAGTGGGGCACTTGCTGTGCAGGCGTTCGGCTTTGCCGATGTATCGCTGGGTGTCGGTGTAATCGTGCGCGGCCTCGCGGCGGTGATGATCGGTGAAGTGTTGTTGCGCCCGCGCAGCATCGGCCAAAAGATACTGGCGGCAGCGGTCGGCATGTTGATCTTCGACATTTCGCGGGCGTGGGTGTTCGCCGCGCTCGACCTGCCGCCATCGGATATTCGGTTGGTGAGCGCGTTAGTCGTTTTGGTCGCGTTGGCCGCGCCGAACCTCAATAGTCGTTGGCGCAACTGGCGCAAGCGTCAGGCGCGCAAAACCAAAGTTGCCAGCTCATAAAAACAGGTTAACCGCAAAATGTTACAGCTCAACAATGTCTCTGTTGTATTTAACCCCGGCACCGTGAACGAAGTGTGGGCACTGCGCAATCTTACGTTCTACATTGCAGACCACGACTTCATCACGGTTATCGGTGCAAACGGTGCAGGCAAAAGCACGCTTTTCAACGTCATCGCGGGCACCGTTCCGCTAGAGCGCGGACGAATCGTACTGGCGGGCGAAGACGTCAGCGAATGGCCAGAACATCGTCGTTCTCTCGAAATTGGGCGTGTTTTCCAGAACCCATCACTTGGCACCTGCCCCGGCCTATCTATCCGCGAGAACCTTGCACTCGCCGCTATGCGAAATAAACGCCTTGGCCTGGGGCAAGGCGTGAAGGCAGAGCATGAGGATTGGTTTTATGAACTGGCAAAAAGCGTGGACCTCGGCCTCGAAAAACGCATGGACACCGATGTTGCCCTGCTAAGTGGTGGTCAGCGGCAGGCGATTACGCTCATCATGGCGACGATGATGACGCCCAAACTGCTCCTGCTCGATGAGCACACCGCCGCGCTGGACCCGAACGCCGCCGCCAAGGTCATCGAACTAACGGAACATCTCGCCCGCGACCAACGCCTGACCGTCATCATGATTACGCACAGTATGCAACAGGCCTGCACCATCGGCGACCGGGTGGTGATGATGAACCACGGCGATGTGTTGTTCGACATCGCAGGCGGCGACCGCGAAGGCCTCACCGCACAGGATTTGATCGAGCGCTTCCGCAGTTTGCGCACAGGCGACGAGCTTTCCGACCGGGCATTGCTCAGTTAAGCCTGTTGTGGCGAGAGCACAATCCTCGCTAGAATTGTGCTAGGCAACAACTTTTTTGTGACCAACACTTCAGGAGAGAAGACAGACCATGTTACGCAAAATAATTGGCATACTTGTATTGTTTAGTATTCTCGCTGTCCCAGCGATGGCACAGGACGACCTCCCGACCGTCGCCATTATTCGCTTCGGGCCCCTGCCGCCATTCGAACTCTCGCAGGAAGGCTTCCTGGATACGCTTGAGGCATACGGCTATGTCGATGGCGAGAACATCAACATCATCTTCGGCGATGCCGACTTCGACTTCTCCAGCGCTAGCCTGCTCATCGAAGACGCAATCGACGAGGGCGCAGGCGCAATCGTCACCATCACCACGCCGGTGACGCAAGCTGCGGTAACCATCACCTCCGAGATGGCCGAGCCGCCGATTATCCTCTTCAATACCGTGACGGACCCCTACGCAGCAGGCATTGCGCAGGCTTCGTGCATCAAGCCCGATTATGTGACCGGTTCGCAGGCCCTTGCACCCTACTCCGAAATTCTGCCGCTCGTGTTCGATGTGCTGCCGGAAATCGAAACAGTCGGGTACATCTACAACACCAGTGAGGCCAATGCTGTCGCCAGTACGGAAATCATCGTGCCGCTTGCTGAAGAACTTGGTATTACACTCGACGTGCAGGCTGTGACCAGCACCGCCGAAGCTGCCGTCGCTGCCGATACGCTCGGCAACGCGGGTGTCGAAGCCTTTTTCATCCCCACAGACAGTATCGTGTCCGACGCGCTCCCCGCGATTTTGACGGTCGCTGAGGAAGTGGGCATCCCACTCTTCCATGCGGACTCGGCGCAAGCCACAGTCGGTGCGACGGTTGCCAGCGGTGTGGACTACTACCAGGAAGGCATCGACACGGCGCTGATGTACATCACCTGGCTGGAAGGCGACACGGACATCGCGACGACGGGCATCAGCATGCAGTTGCAGACGCGCGTCGGCATCAACCTGGACTCCGCCGCTTCACAGGGTGTGGCAATTCCGCAGGAACTTATCGACTCCGCCACGTTCATCGTCGAAGGTGGTGAGGTTATGGAAGCCGGGATGGACGACGACATGGAAATGATGGTCGACCGCGAGGCGGACATGGCCTTCGTCGAAAGCCTGGCCTGTACCGAGGAGCGCATCGCAGAGCAGCAGGCGATGCTGGACGCAGGCGAATAGGTTAGTCACGTCACACGGGTGGGCTGCACAGTGGCCCACCCTTACCAACCCTAAGGACCAACTATGACAACCCGCGCAGACGCGCTGAATCATTTACTGCAACGCACCGAAACGACGCGCGCGGCAATCGGTGAGGCGTGGCCCTATTTCGCCGACCCGCAAACTGGCGATTGGACGACCACCCAAAACAGTGATTGGTGCAGCGGCCATTGGATCGAAACACTGCGCATCACCGGCGACCTAACCGGCAAGCGTGACCTCATCGACGAGGCGATTGCGCGTACGGAGCGCATCCGCCCGATGGCGGACTTCGACGATATGTTCCGTGGTGCGAAGTTCTACTACTCGGCAGCGCGCCTCGCGGTCGCCGAGAACCACACCGCCATGCGTGACCTCGCACTGGAAGTCGGTGAACGCATGTTGAACATGGCCATCCCGTCGAACGGCGCAATGCCTATCGGCACACAGGTGCAGGTGCTTACCACAACGCTCGCCTCGAACAGCATCGTTGCAGTGGATAACGTCCACCCGAACTTGATGTTGCACTGGTTCGCGGGCCGCACCACAGGCGATAAACGCTTCCACGCGGCAGCCATTCGCCACCTCGACCTGACCATCCGCGACTTTTTGCGCTGGGACGGGTCCACCGTAGAGTTTATCGAATACAACCACGACACAGGCCGCGCGGAACGTCACTTTACGCTGCTGGGCGCACACGACGACTCATGTTGGAGCCGGGGGCAGGCCTGGGCTATCGGTGGCTTTTTGCGCGCCTGGGAAGAACTGGGCGAAGCGCGGTATCTAAGTGCAGCCCGCAGCCTGTTCGACTTCTGGGTGAAGCACAGCGGCGAAGACCTCATCCCACCGTGGGACTTCTTCGACCCGGCGTGGATCGATGGCGACAC
>CAYSVE010000161.1:0-10079 GCA_964434365.1 uncultured Anaerolineaceae bacterium
GATAGCTTCGGCCTCAGCCTTGGCGCGTTTTTTGGCTAGGGCCTCAAGCACGATTTCACGGCCAACTCCACGCATGACCATTGCATATGCGGCCGTTGCGCCGACCATCCCAGTGCCTACGATGCCGATTTTCATGTTACTGTTGCTTCCCTTCTCTCATCACCGTTACGGCAGAGAGTGTAACACCGCAGGTGGACAAGATGCATCGTCGCTAGCGATTACGCTGGCGACTGCGATACCAGATGCCCGGCAAACGCCGAACTTTGCCGACCGTCGTCACATGGCTGCGCCGCGAGAAGACATCCATGTCGTGGTTTTCGATATCCTGCAAAATCGCGCGGTAGAGTTCCGCCGCTGCTGCGATGGCGAAGCGCCCGTCACGGTCTAGCATGGCGATGCCCGGCCAGCTTTCGGTGTACAGCTGCCGCGTCCGGTCGATCTGATAGCGCATGAACTCACGCCATGGACCGTTTAGGTTGTGCGCGTCGATGTCGGCTTCGCTAATACCGAAGGCGTGCAGTTCTTCTAACGGCAGGTAAAGCCGGCCGTTGCGCCAATCCTGTACAACATCGCGCAGAATGTTGGTGAGTTGTAGGGCAACCCCCAACCGTACCGCATAGGGCAGGGCTTCCATGCTCTCGAAGCCGATGATGTGCATCGCCATAAGGCCGACTGTGCTTGCTACCCCGTAGGAGTAGTCGGCCAGGTCGGTAAACGTCTCGTAACGGTCCTGCGATAAATCGCGGGCGACGCCGTCGATGAGTTGTTCGGCGTAGCCACTGGGAATGTTGAAACGCGCGCGGGCGTCGGCCCAGGCGAGGGCGACCGGGCTACCTGCCGGTGGATGGGGGTCCATCGCCACCTGCCGCCAACGTTCGAGGGCAGCCTGTCGTCCCTCGATTGCCCCACCCGCATCGACGATGTCGTCGGTGATGCGGCAGAAGGCGTAGAGTGCCCAAACAGCCTCGCGCTTACCCGTCGGCAGCAGGCTGCTCGCCATGAAGAAGGTGCGACTGTGATACCGCGTGATCTCGCGGCAGCGCTCGTACGCCGCCGCGAGAATATCGCTATCTGCCTGGATATGCTGCTGTGGCGCATGGCTTTGCAGCGCTTCTTGCGCTCGGGCCAGCAGCATACTCTCCCATGATTGAATCTGTAAAGCCATCGTCTCTCTCTCGTGTTGGGGGCCTACGCAGGTTGCACGGAAGGCGCTTGTGCGGTCCGCTTGGCCTCGGCTTCGGTAATCAATTTATCGGCGATGACGGCTGTGGATAGTACACCCGGCAGGCCTGCGCCGGGGTGCGTCCCCGCGCCGACGAAGTACAGGTTTTCGAAGTCCTCGCTGCGATTGTGCGGGCGAAACCATGCAGACTGTGTGAGCACTGGCTCCAAACTGAAGGCCGCACCCTGGTGGCTGTTCAGCGTATTCTGGAAGTCCAGCGGTGTAATGTAGTGCTCAGCGACGAGGTTCTCGCGCAGGTCCGGCAGGTAATTCTCCTCAAGGAAGTCTACAACAGCATCCTTGTAGCGTGGTCCCATTTCTTCCCAATCGGTGCCGCTGGCGAGGTTCGGCACGGGCGAGAGAACATAGAAGTTCTCGCAGCCTTCCGGTGCAATCGACGGGTCGGTGATGGTAGGCATATGCAGATACAGCGAGAAGTCCTCTGCGAGGTCCTTGCTGTGGAAGATGTCGTCTAACAGAGCCTTGTAGCGCGGCCCCAGGATGATGTTGTGATGCGCAAGGCCCTGGTCGCGGTAGAGGCGCTTGGTACCGAAATAGTACACGAACAGCGACATGCTGTAGCGCATGTTTTCGACCTTACGGTTGGTGTACTTGCGGCGGTACTTTTCGTCGATCATATTGCGATAGGTGAAGGCCACATCGGCATTCGATACAACGATGTCCGCATTGTGGACGCTGCCGTCCTGCAAACGGATGCCCGTTGTGCGGCGCGTGTCGCCATCAATGAGAATTTCGTCGACTTCGGTCTCTAGGTGGATTTTACCACCTAGCTCCTCGATGAGCTTACCGAAACCCGCGACCATCGCACCCGTGCCGCCCATGCTGTAGTGCACACCCCAGTGGCGCTCAAGGTAATGAATCATCGCGTAAATCGACGGGGTATCGAACGGGTTACCGCCCACCAGCAACGGATGGAAGCTGAACACCTGCCGCAGGAACGGATCCTTGATGAACTGGCTCACGTACCCGTACACGCTCTTGTAGCTCTGCATCTTGATGAGGTCTGGCGCGACCTTAATCATATCCCAGAAACTCAGGAAGGGAACGTCGGCCAGTTCCACGAAGCCCTTTTCGAAGATGGCCTTCGTGGTGTGGATGAACTTCTTGTAGCCTTCTTTGTCGCTCGGGTTCACCTTGTCGATTTCGCTAAGGATGAACGCCTCGACATCGTTGTAGTCGAAGAATCGCTTGTTATGGTCGTAAATGCGGTAGAACGGATCGCAAGGCACCAGCTCGAAGTAATCTTCGCGGTTGCGGCCCGCCGCCTCGAAGATGTCATCGAACAAGAACGGTGCGGTGACAATCGTCGGGCCGCCGTCGAACTTGAAGCCGTTGATCTCATATACATATGCGCGCCCGCCAAGCTTGTCGCGCTTTTCGAATAGTTCGACCTCGTGGCCGCGTGCAGCGAGGCGTGCAGCGGTCGCTAGCCCGCCGAAACCGCTACCTATGACGATGATTTTCGACATTGCGAATGCTCTCCCATGTCGGTTTGTTGTTGTTTCCGTTTAAAACTGGTCACTAATGTAGCCGCGATCCCTGTGCGCAGTGTTAAAAAACCTAGGCCGGAAAATGTGTAATTACTAAACTGATTGAGGAAAGATGAGTTTTGTATAATTTGTTATACATGAAGCGTGAAAAATTGGCTGGGGCATTCGCATTGCGCCCCAGCCAGGTTAATCATCACATCAATGCGATGCTAAAGATCGAGTGTACCCTTGGTACCCTCATTGTAGTGCGCCAGCATCGCATCGGCAACCTGTTGTGGTCGCATAGCACCTTTGGGTTCGCTCATGGGGGCATCTTCCCAGAAGCGCCCCGCAACGGCTGGTGGACGTACCACCGTGAAGTTGATCTTGCGGTTTTCCTTCCCGAGGATCGTCATGAGTGGGTCGAGGCCCGCTTTGGCTGCCGCGTACGCGCCGAATTTCGGGAAGCCGATTTTATCGACATACGCGCCGATGACCATCACTGCGCCGCCCTCGTTGACAAGGTGTAGCGTGCACTGTGTCGCCAGGTAAAACCCGTGCAGGTTCACGTTCATTACCTGCGTCCAGTTTGCCTCGCCGATTTCCGTCACGGGCGCGGCGACGATGCCGCCAGCCGCGTACACGGTCAGGTCGAGGTCCACAGCATCGTGTGCGAGCAGGATACCGACTTCTTTGATGCTGTTCGGGTCGTTGGCGTCGAAGGCGAATTTGCCATCGGCGTGAGCGGGGATGGCATCTGGGTTGCGAGCCGCGCCGTAGACGGACCAGCCGTTGTTTTTAAGGGTGTTTACGACGGCACTACCGATGCCGCCACTTGCGCCCCATACGAGTGCGTTGGGCATGACATGTCTCTCCTTGTGTTACGAGTTGCGCACGGCTTTGAACGCGTCGAGGGTGCGCTGCCGTGCCTCTTTATGATTGATGATCGGGTCGGGATAGTTTTTCGGCGGCGAGTCTAGCGTCCACGGCTCGTGGAGTTTCTTCTCGTCATTAATACTGGCGAGTTCTGGTACCCATCGCCGAATATATGCCCCGTCCGGGTCGAACTTGGTGGATTGCGATACCGGGTTAAAGATGCGAAAGTACGGTTGTGCGTCGGTGCCGGTACCCGCTGCCCACTGCCAGCCGCCGTTGTTCGCAGCCGGGTCGCCATCGAGTAGCTTCTGCATGAAGTACGTTTCGCCCTCGCGCCAGTCGATGAATAGGTCCTTCGTCAAAAAGCTGGCAACGAACATCCGCGCGCGGTTGGGCATCCACCCTGTTGCATTCAGTTGACGCATGGCTGCGTCGACGATAGGATAGCCGGTTTGGCCGTCCTTCCACGCTTGTAGCGCTTCATCATTCTGTTCCCAGGGGAGATCATCGTATTCCGTGCGGAAGTTACCACGATACACATGCGGGTAGAGGTGCATAACGTGCATGTAGAATTCTCGCCAGATGAGTTCATCTACCCAGGTGGTAACGGCTTCCTTACGCTTGTCGCTGGTTGTGCCGCTGTAGGCGTCGCGCGCAGCCTCGATGGCTTGCCGTGGCGAGAGCATCCCCATGCGGAAATAGGGCGATAGCTGCGACGTTTGCGCACTGCCCTCGAACGGCTCCAGCGCGAGTTCGTTACGACCGTCATCGTAGCCGTAGATCGTTTCTTCGGTGAAGGCGCATAGTCGTTTGAACGCGATATCCTCGCCTGCTTGTGGAACATCGATCGTTTCGCCGAAGCCCAGGTCGTCGAGGGACGGCATGTTCTGCCGATCGATGCCCTCCAAGTCATGGAATGCTCCTGGCAGGTCAGTTTCGACGGTAAAGTCGCTACCTTTGCTCAGTTTGCGCCATTTCTTCTTGAAGGGCGTATAAACCGTGTAAATCCCGTCGTCGTTGGTGCGTACCGTCCCCGGAGGCATAATGACTGCATCGTGAAACAGATGCAGCGGAACATCCAGCGCACTCTGTATCGCCTCATCGCGTACAGTCGAATAAGGTGAGTAATCGTGATTGGCAAACACCGCGCGCGCGCCAAGTGCATCGACGAGTTTGGGGAGTTCGGTTTGTGGATTGCCGATGCGGACGATAAGACCGCTGCTGTGATTCTTGAGTTTTTCGTCGAGGGCTTGCAGGCCCTTTAGCATGAAGGCCATGCGCGCCGCACCTGCGTTTCGGCTTTCGATGATTTTTGGATCGAAGATGAACGCACATACCACAGGTTGACCGCTCGTGAGGGCATGACGCAACGCTGTGTTGTCCGTAAGGCGTAGGTCCCTGCGGAACCATTGAATAACTGTCATAGCGTGCTACGACTCCGAAACTGGGTGCGTTGTAGGGTGGCGTTTCTGCACAGGTGTCGAGCGGCGCACATCATTCGCAACACGGATTGCGCCGAGGCTCACACCTGCTGTCGACTGGCCGGGGAAAATCGAATCGCCGACGAGGCGCAGATTCGGTAAGCCGGTTCGCGGTCCGCGCGTGCGAAAGAGTGATGTCTGCGGGAAGCCGCCGACCATCCCCATGTGGCGCAACGTATAATACTGGTACGTGACCGGGCTACCCGGCAACTTGAGCGTTACGCCATCTTTGAAGCCGGGGATAAATGTATCCACATTGTTGAGGAACGTTTCGGCGTATTGCTCCTTGCGCGCGTAGTAGGCGTCCTCGTCGTGTTCGAGCAACCCCCACCACTTACTGACGTGCGTGTGTGACGTGATCGTCACGGCGCGCTCGCCATCAGGGGCGCGGCTAGTATCCCACTCTGGCGAGAGTGAGATGAACAGACTATTGCCCTCGCCAAGCGGTTTGTCGTTGTCAACGAGAATTTGATGGTGATCGGGGAAGTTGGGTGGCAACGCATCGACCTTCACCCCAACGTGCATCACGAACGCACCATAACCCGCCGAGCGGCGCGCTGCCTCGGCCTGCAAACTCGGCGGAGAGTCATCGCCGAGCAGGTTATCGAGGTTCCATGGTGTGAGGTTGCCGACCACGAAATCCGCTGGGAAGAACGTTTCTTCTTTGGTTCGGCGTCCTTTCCTGGCGAAAACACCGGTCACACGCCCGTCCTGCACCTCGATGCGCGTTACGTTTTGGCGATACAGCACCTCACCGCCGAACTCCTTCACTTTGCCGACGATGGCCTCGGCAACACCACCGATGCCGCCCTCAGCGTGGTACACCCCCTGACGCGCCAAATCGAGCGCGGTAGCGGCATACATCGCGTAGACGTTTTCACTGGTAGACTGGGCGCTGATGAGCAACTGACCGTCGATAAAGCGGACGAACTCAGGATCGTCGGCGAGGCCGAGCAAGGCCATCCACTGGCGGGTGTTCATCAGCGCAAAGGGGATGATTTTCAGATCACGGGGAAGGTTGGTGATGCCGACCTTGGCGATTTGCAGCAATTCGGCGATGTGTGTGGGCGGCCAGGGGAGGCCCTGCGCACTGAGTGACCAACCGAGGTCGGCAATTTCAGCTTGCTGATCCCAGAAAGGTGCGCTGTTGGGGAAGTTGTGGACAACATCTTTGTTATCGGTCGTCAGGGCGATTTCACGGCCTGGCATGTGCACGACCCAGGCCGGGTCATAGGTGTGGACAGGCCAGTCCAAGTCGAGCATTTCACCAACGAGTGCATGGGGTCCGTTCTCCTGAAAACCACCCGCGACTGTCGCACCACTTTCGAAGCGGTAGCCCTTATGGAAGAACGTGCTTGCACAGCCGCCCGGGTACGTTTGGGCTTCCAGCACTGTCACATCGTACCCGTCTTTTGCGAGTAGCGCCGCGGTCGTTAATCCGCCGATACCCGCCCCAATAACGATAACCTTCGCCATCCTGCTAAACATCCTTGATTGCGCAATTCAGAACAAGTCGAATGTTAGCAACGATGAATGAGCGAAGGCTTAAGCAAACCTCATTGCGCTAAGAGAGTGCCAACCGCGTGCGAAGGTGCCGGTAGATGAACAACATCCGTAGAGGGAGGCCGTCGAAGATGAGGCGGGTGATGATGCCCTGTAAGCCATCTTGATGTGCGATGGAGATGCGGTCGGTAAGGCGAACACCGCCCTCCACTGGCTCGAAGATGTGACGGTGCTCCCAGTATTTCAGCGGTCCCTTCACCTGGAAGTCCACGAACGACGTTTCGATGGGGCCAGGGCGGTGCTCCGCCAACCACTTCACCGGGACCGGTCCCATCCACATCGTGAACGCGATTTCACCGTCGCGGATGCTATTCAGGTCGCGGCGGTGTACCTGAATAAACACCGGCGGTGGGGTGAGGATACCGAACGCATTCTCCTGCTCATGGAAGGCCATCATCTCCTCTACAGTCGTTTTGATGATGGAGCTGTGCTCGAATGTCTTCGTCTGGATTTCGGCAGTTGTGGCCATGTTGTTATCTCATCTTGATGGTCGAATTGATCCCATCGTACCGTCCTCTCATGAGGTGACGCTGAAAGTTCACCAGTTTTTCATAGGGTGCAAATGCCCTAACCGATTTCGACTTGCACCTCCCGCGATGTGAGGTGCGGTGTATGCGCCACGATGCTGACGTGCCCGGCCTCGTGCGTCGCTTTGAGGTAAACCGCCGCTTGCCCGCCGACTAACGCCATCGGGTTTTCGCCGATCAGTTCGCCGGGGCCATCAACATCAAACGTTACGACCTGATGACTAAATGGCAGTGCGTTGCCGAATTCGTCGGTGATGCGCACCACGACGCGCGTCATGTCGGCACCATCAACATCGAGTTCGGTCGCGTCAGCGCGCAGTTCGAGCGCTCGCGGCACACCGTCCTTCGAAACAAGGTGCTCAGCAACTTGTTCCCCATCGACAAAGCCGACCACACGCAAATCACCGTACGCCTCGCCCCACATCATCAACATACCCATACCAGTAACGGTAATCGGCGGGTGCGGGAGGTGCGGGTACGTTTCGTGGTCCGGCAAAAAGCGCCCGAGGACGTGTTCTCCGAACGACACTTCGATTTCGTCGCAGTTGGTGAACACAACCGTCGGGTCGTTGCCGCCTTCACTTCGGTCGCCCATCGTCCAATGGGTGGCCGCGTGCAAAATCACCCGCTGCGACGGCGACTGCTGGCTCCCGTAGAAGTACGCTGCCCACTTCGGCAACCGGAAGATGTCCATCACGCCATGGTAGCAGATGCGGTCGCCGCTGCCGAACTCGCGGTGGGTGTTGTAATCGAACGCGCACCAGCCGATGGCCCCGGCGACGCGGTCCATGCCCATTTGCTTGTTTTGGATGCGCGCGTGCCGTAGTGCGTGCTCGATTTTGCGTTCTTCCTGGTCGAACGTCTTCGTGGGGAACATGTGCCCGTTGAACTCGGTCACGAGATGCGGCGTCTGCTTGGGGTCTTCCACACTGTTCGAAAAATCGTTGAAGCCGAACACGTCTTCGAGGAACGAGCTATCCTGGAAGTAGCGTACGCCGGTTGTGGGCCGCGTAGGGTCGAGTTGGCGCGCGAGGGCGTTCGTCTTTGTGTAGAAGGCGTCGTCGTCCTGCGACTCGTTGATGCGTACGCCCCACACAATGATGCTCGGGTGGTTGCGGTCGCGTTCGATCATCGCCTGCACATCGCGCAAGCTCACAGCCTGCCAGTCCCCATCGCCGATATGCTGCCAGCCGGGAATTTCCTCGAAGACGAGCAGGCCGATTTCGTCACAGCGGTCGAGGAAGTGCTTGCTCTGGGGGTAGTGGCTCGTGCGGACGATATTGCAGCCCAACTCATACTTGATGATGTCGGCATCGTGCCGTTGCAGCCGGGGTGGGGCCGCCGCGCCGATGTACGGGTACGTCTGGTGTCGGTTGAGTCCGAACAGCTTCACCTGCTCGCCGTTGAGGTAGAAGCCGCCTTCTGCGCGGAACTCGATCTCGCGGAAGCCGAAGCGAGTTTGAACCTGATCACTCGGCTCATCATCGGGTAACAGCGATACGCGGGCCGTGTAGAGATTGGGTTCATCGAGCGTCCATAACCTCATTAACTCCAGATCAAGGTGAATGTATGTGTCGAAGGCCCCTTTGCTACCTAGTGGAAGCAATTCTGCCCCCATAACTTCACCTTCGGTATCGAGGATTTCAAGCAACAGGTTGCCACTGCCTTGCCCGGTGACGTGACACCACACTTGGCCATCCCAGTTTTCCCCATCGATTCTTGTCTGGGTCCTGACGAAGATGCTCGTGATGTGGCTTGGCTCAACCATCCGCAGATGCACATCCCGATAGATGCCGCCAAACGTCAGGTAGTCCACCACGTAGCCAAAGGGCGGCACGTCGGGCCGTTCGGTGCTATCGAGGTGGACCGTGAGCACGTTTTCGCCCTTCGCCAATACATAGTCGGTGATGTCGAACGAAAACGGTGTGTAGCCGCCCGCATTCACGCCCACTT
This sequence comes from uncultured Anaerolineaceae bacterium, assembly GCA_964434365.1. Classification (GTDB taxonomy): domain Bacteria; phylum Chloroflexota; class Anaerolineae; order Aggregatilineales; family Phototrophicaceae; genus CAYSVE01. Next base: position 9,113 of record CAYSVE010000161.1, read on the forward strand.
GCTTGCCATTGATGTACACGGTGCTCACGAGCATCGCCCCATCGAAGTCGATAAACACGCGGCGCCCGTTGCGGGGTTCGGGTAGGCCGAAGCGCTTACGATACGTGCTGATGAACTGATAATCGGCGTTGTCAACGTTGTGGTGATCGAAGAGCCGGTTGGTGTGCGGTAATGTCACAGGTTCGAACTTGTCATCTGGCGCATCGAGCGGAAGTTGCTCTGGCGCGAACAGCCAACCGTCGTTGAATAGAATTTCGCTTCGCACAGTGGGGCCTGCCTTCTCGTCATCGTCGATAAGTCCCCACGGCGGCTCGCTGTGAGGTGATTTCCACGTTTTGCGTGGGAAGGCAATAGATACCACACCGCACACCACCCTGACAACATTTGTTTGCTCACGACCGGACGTTAAATTTATATGTGAAAACCCGCACAAAGGACGATTTTTCTGTTAAGATAACAATCAGACTGACCAGTCGGTTTGGAAGCGATGACGACTAAAGAACCCACAACCCGAAACACCGGTGAAACTCGCGAGCGTATCCTCGATGCTGCGCTCAAAATCTTCTCAAACAAGGGCTACCACGATACCCGCCTCGACGAAATCGTCGACGAGTCCAGCACATCGAAGGGCGCAATCTACTTCCACTTCCCGAACAAGGAGCGCCTATTCGTTGCCCTTGTCGATAAGTTCAGCGACTTGCTCGAACGACGCGTCACCGAGGCCATCAGCGAGGAAAGCCACGGCATCGGACGCGTGCGCGTGGCCCTCGAAGCGGTAATGAATACGTTCGGCAAGTACCGTGGCCCTGCGAAAATTCTACTGGTGCAAGCCGTCGGCCTTGGTAAAGTATTCGAGGACAAGCGCCTCGAAGTGCATGAGCGGTTTGCTGGGCTAATCAAAACATATCTCGATGAGGCGATCGAGGTTGGGCGTTTTGATCTTTGCGTTCAGGCAACCCAGCGTGGA
>CAYSVE010000162.1:0-10021 GCA_964434365.1 uncultured Anaerolineaceae bacterium
CGTGCCACCCCCCAATACCCACACCACCTCGGACGGCGCTCAGCAGGCCGTTTTCCTGCTCGCGCGTCATGTTGCCCCACTCGGTGTTGTGGCTACTGCGCGCGCTCGACCAGATAGGAATGATGAGGTCGTAGCTTTGCATTTTTTCGGCGTTGGTCAGCGGCTCCAGCGTTTCATAAATATCGGCCTCAGCGCCGGTTTCGGCAAGCAGGGTCGTCGCCCAATCGGCGAAGGCCGTCGGTTTGTGGCCGCTCCAGCCGCCGACAAAAATAATCGCCTTCATGTTTTTTTTCTCACTTTCCCTAAAAATGATGAACCGCAGGTAACTTTGTTACCATGCTGTATCGATTTTGTGTGTATCGTACACATTTGCGCGTTCTTGACGGTTTCGATACGTTTTTTACGCTTACGTCATCGGATAGCATTGTTATTGTATTATAATCTGGCCATGTGGCGTGAGTCACGACAAGATAATTCAACGAGAACACCGTAGTATGATTGTTGGCGCACGCTATGACCTACAGACCCTTGTGGGTGCTGGTGGCATGGGTACCGTATATAAGGCGTGGGACAAACTGACCGCGCGCCATGTCGCGATCAAACGCATCGATACCCGCCAGGCTACACAACACCTCTCCGACGAAACGGAGCGCTTCACCGAATTTCATGTGAAGCTCGCCCGCGAGTTTAACATCCTCGCATCGTTGCACCACCCGAATATCATCAAAGTGCTCGATTACGGCTTCGAAGAAGAGCATAAACCGTACTATGTGATGGAGTACCTTGAGGAATCGCAGACGATCCTCGAAGCCTCGGAAAATATGAGCCTGCATGGCAGGATGGGTCTGCTCATTCAGCTGGTGCAGGCTGTGGTGTACTTGCATCGACGTGGTGTGATACACCGAGACCTGAAGCCGGATAACATCCTCGTACTCGATGGTGTCGTGCGCGTGCTCGATTTCGGTATTGCCGTGATGGATGGCGTCATCTCGCAGGAGCAAGACCAGATCGCGGGGACCATGGCCTACATGGCACCCGAGGTCGTGGTTGGTGGACGTGCCAGTGTCCAAAGCGACCTGTACTCGGTTGGTATCATCGCCTACGAGATGTTCGCGCGCGAATCGCCGTTCGATTTCAGTGTTGTTCACAACCTCATCATGGATGTGCTCAACAAACCGGTCCCTACAAACAAGCTGGACGTCCCCGATGGGATTGCTACGCTTATCGGCCAACTGGTAGGTAAGGACCCGAATGGTCGCCCCAGCGACGCCCAGGATGTGTTGGCGAAATTCGCAAAGCTAACGCAGCATCCGGCCAGTTTCGAAACTGCCGAAATCCGCGACAGCTACATTCACCGTGCGAACTTCGTCGGGCGACAGGCCGACCTGGCAAAACTCAAGGATGCACTCGGCGAAGCGCGGGCAGGCCACGGCGGCCTTTGGCTCATCGGTGGTGAGAGCGGCAGCGGTATATCGCGGATGATGGATGAATTGCGCATCTGGTCGCTCATCGGTGGCGACCATGTGTGGAACGGCCAGGCCGTGCGTGAGCGCACGACACCCTTCCAAACGTGGTTCGACCCACTTTGTTATTTGACCTTGGCCTACAGCGACACCATGACGCCGAACGACACAGGGGTGCTCAAGAACATCCTGCCGAGTATCGATCAATTTGTGGGTCACCCGGTGGAAACGGTTCGGCTCTCCGGCGAGGCCTTCGTCAAGGCGGTGAGCAACATCGTCTCGGAGAAGCTGATGATGGCGGAGCGTTGCACGCTCATTTTGTTGGAAGACCTGCACTGGGCTGTCAGCAGCATCGAACTACTGAAGAAGCTTGCGCCGATGCTCGCCCACATGAAGGTGCTGGTTGTGTGCAGCTACCGCTCCGATGAACGACCCGACCTACCGGACATGCTCCCCGAAGCGAAGGTGATGAACCTGTCGCGCTTTTCGACGGTGGAAATCGAGCAGTTGACGGTCTCTATCCTCGGTGAGGCGGAACCGGTAGAAGGCCTTACGCACTTGCTGCACCAGGAAACCGAAGGCAATCCCTTTTTCGTGACGGAGGTAATTCGTCAACTCGCAGATCGAGCAGGTGAACTGCACAACATCTCGGCGGCGGCATTGCCAGAGCGGCTTTCATCGGAGAATATTCGGGAGATACTTAGCAAGCGCTTCGCCAATGTACCGCCGGAGGTGAAGGCATTCCTGGATATGGCGGCTGTCGCTGGGCGCGAACTGAACATCCCGTTGTTGCAGCGCGCCGCGAACACCGACCGTGATGCGGTCAACTACTGGCTGATGGTGGGCGCGAATGCCACCGTGCTAGAAGTGAAGGGTGAAAACTGGCGCTTCGCCCACGGCAAAATCCGCGAAATGCTGCTAGACGCGATCCCAGACTACGCCAAACGTGAGTTCCACAAGCTGCTTGCCGAAACCATCGAGAAGACCTACGGCCAGGAAGACGACGCCTGTATCCTCACGCTGGCGCATCACTGGCAGGGCGCAGGCGATGTCGAGAAGCAGCAGCAATATGTGTTACAGGCCGCAAAGCTGTCGATGCAGTATAGCGACTTCGAGGCTGCGGTGAAGTGGTACAATGCCGCCCTCGAAATTATGGGCGACATCGATGTACAGCAGCGCTCCGAAGTGCATGTTATACTCAGCGAGGCGTACAGCCTGCTCGGTGACCTACAACACGCCGCGAATCACACGCAAGAAGCACTCGACCTATACCGTCGTCAAAGCAACGTACACGGTGTTGCAGAAACGTGCAACCGCCTCGGCATCATACTCTTTCGGCAGGCCGATCACGAGTCGGCGCTGGCATACCTCACGCAGTGCCTCAAGCTGTTCCGCGAAATTGGTGATGCAACGGGCGAAGAACGGACGCTCAATCAGCTAGGGGGTATCTACATCGAACTTGGCGACGAGCAAACCGCGCTGAAATACTACGAAGAGGCGATGCAGTTCCAGCAACGGCGATAACCGCTCAAACAAAAATCGGGCGGATGCTTGGTATCCGCCCGATGATCGCTGCCGCACGATATGTGGAACCCATTACTAGAACTCGCTCAGCATCTTCAACACACCGTTAATCTGCTCTTTGATGTGGTCGGTGCCGGAGAGTTTATCCAGTTCACTAAGCACTTCGTCTAGCTGGAACATTGCGGCGGGGATGTTCTTCTCTAGCAGCATTTGTTGACGGTGCAAGCGCACCTGCGTTTCCACCCGAGACATCACTTCGAGGATTTGGAAGGGCTTGGTGATGTAGTCTATCCCACCCGCATCGAAGGCCTTCACCTTGTCCATCACTTCGTCCAACGCGCTGATGAAAATCACCGGGATGTCACGCGTGTCGAAGTCCTCTTTGAGTTTGCGGCACGTCTCGTAGCCATCGAGGCCGGGCATTTGAATGTCCAGCAGGATGACATCCGGCAGCGCCTTTTTGGCGATCGTCAGCGCGACCTGACCATTATTCGCTGGGCGCACTTTGAAGCCGTGGTCACTCAGAATTTTCGAGAGGACCATCAGGTTTGCGGGCGTATCGTCGACAATAAGAATATCGCCCTGAGATTGCTCGACCATAAACGCTCCTAACCGAACAGTTCCATCAGTAAATCGATGCGATACGCATCCACCATGCGGGTAAGTTGCGCCGACAGTCGTTTATCGGCTACTTGCTCGATGAGACCGCGCAGTGCGTCCATATCACCCGCCATCGAGGCCTCGTCGAAGGCCGCAACAAGCTCTGGCGACAGGCCAGAAATATCGATCTTGCTGTCCTCATCGAAATCGACAACCGCGGTGTCCTCGGCCCCGGCCTCACCACCGATGGTCTCGTAGATGTACTCGACCCCGAGGAACTCGTTGATCTTGTCGAAGATGACCGACTCACGCACGGGTTTGCTCACGATGTCGTGGCAACCGTCACTCTGCACTATATTGCGCTCGTGTTCGTAGTCACTTGCAGTGTGTTCAATCACGACGGTGGCCTGCCCCTTCGTCGTGGCCTTGATGCGCTTCGTCGCCTCGTAACCGTCCATCACGGGCATGCGCATATCCATCCACACGAGTTGTGGCCCCCACTCTTCCCAGATTTCCAGTCCTTCTTTGCCGTGGACCGCCTCACGGACGTTGAAGCCAACCGACCCTAACCACTCGCGCATCAGGCGACGGTTGTCCTCTTTGTCGTCGACAACGAGAATGCGGTAGTCGTTCTCTGGCTCTGCCAGGCCCGTCACGCGACGAAGGCTATACGTCTCAGGGATGTCTTCCTTGGTTGCCAGGTCGACCTCCACGAAGAAGGTGAACAGCGTCCCTTCGTTTACGCGGCTTTTGACCGTAATTTCGCCGCCCATCATGTTTACGAAGTTGCGGCTGATGGGCAACCCAAGCCCGGTACCTTCTTTCGATTCGATGCCGGTTTCGGTTTGGATAAACGGTTCGAACAGGTAGGTGAGTTCATCGGCGGCGATGCCCTGACCCGAGTCCTCGACTTCGAACAGCAGGCGAGATTTGTCGGGTATGTAGCCCACGCGCAGTGTTACCCCGCCCTCATCGGTGAACTTGATGCCGTTGTTTACGAGATTGATGATAACCTGTCGCAATTTGCTCTCGTCGGTGATCACGAACTGCGGCACATCCATCGCCATTTCGATGAGCAGTTGTAGCCCCTTGCCGACAGCGTGACTGTACATCATCTCGCTGATGCTCTGTATCATCCGGTGGAAATCGAAGGCGCCGACGCTCAGTTCGGATTTACCCGCCTCGATTTTGGACATTTCCAGCACGCTGTTGATGAGGCCCAACAGGTGCTCACCGCTTCGGTCGATGATGCCGAGATACTCGCGGTACTGCGCCGGTAAGTCGGCATCGCGCTCCATCACCTGCGTAAACCCGAGGATCGCATTGAGTGGGGTGCGTAGCTCGTGGCTCATGTTCGCGAAGAACATGCTTTTGGCCCGGCTGGCCTCCTCTGCGGCGATTTTCGCCTTCTCCAACACCTCGGCATGCTTGTGCTCGGTAATGTCGATGCAGTAGACGCGCAGGAACTTATCGTCGTTGACGAGGTGCATTGTGCGCTGGTACCACCGCTCATTGACCTGTTTTTCATCGATGAGGGCCATGTGGTCCTGTGCCCGAATAACGTCCAGCAGGTCTGGTACATCGGATAGCAGGCCGTGCGAAAAACCTTGCTCCTCGATGAGCGGGAAGCGCTCTTTCGCCGCCGGGTTGAGGTACTGCGCGCGGCCCTCCAGGTCCACCTCGAAGATGATGCCCGGGTTCAGTTCTGGGTACGAGGCAAGAAAGGCCAGGCGCTTATTGGCCTCTACAAGCCGTGTGTTCTGCTGGAATCGGTCGATGGCAAGCCCAAGATGTGACGCAAACGTAATCGCGACCTTCATGTCCTCGCGGCTGAAGCCGTCATCGCGCGCCGTGCTAAACGTCATCGCGCCGATGGCCTTGCCGAGTACTTCCATCGGCACCGCAAGCACGCTGATGATGCCACTTTCGACGAGGTGAGGGTCGGCGAGTGGTTCTAGTTCGGCATGGTCGCGCTGTAGGTTAACCACAAACTTCATCGAGGCAGTGCGGATAACCTCACCCGAGATGCCGACGTTCAAGTCGACGGCATCCTCGAAAACGGGCGTAATGTGGCGGCGTGTTTCCAGCAAAGTGCGGATACTGTACGTTTGCCCGTCATCGCGCAGCAAGGAGAGCGTACAGCGCTCGAAGTCCAGCACCCACTTCACACGCTTGGTCGCGTTTTTCAGTAGCGGTTCCAGTTCGGTGGCCTTGTTGATGAGCAGGACCACCTCCTGCAACATACCGAACCGCGCCGCTTGGGCCTCCCACGCTTTTGCGCTTTCGGGAGGGCTAGAGGGCGTCGTCACTGCGCGACCTCACCCTTGAAGATGTCATCAACCGGAATTTTGAAAGCATCAGCAATGATGTCGAAATAGCTGCCGATGGCCGCCAGCCCGATAATCTCCACCAGTTCCTCTTCTTCGATTCCCTGGTCGCGCACGGCATCGTAGTCGGCTTCGGTGAGGTTGTGCGGATCGCGGGCAACCTGTACAGCGAAGTTCACAATGGCCTGTGCACGGCGGGGTTCCAGGCCCGAAAGGTTGTTGGTCAGCATGTCGAGCGTCTTTTCGTCAACACCCACGCTCTTGCAGGTGACGCCATGGACTGCGCTGCAATACTCGCACTCGTTGGCATTGGCAATCGCGTAGAGGATCATCGCCTTCAGTTGAAGGGGCAGGCTGTTGCTGAGGTAGAGGTGTTTCATGGCTTCCCAGGTGCCACGGGCGATGTTCGGTGCAGCGGCCTGCGCACGGATGAGGTTCGGCGCGATCGGCAGCGACATATCGCGCTTCACTTCGGCAAACAGTTCGGCGACTTCCGGCGAAGCATCGCTTTCGTCGATCATCTCGATTATGCTAACTGGTAGTTCAACCATTGTGATTCCCCCAACTTAGATAAATGTATGTCAATGCGCCCTAAATGATAGCATGGGTTGTCTCCATCAAGTGGAAAGAAAGTGTATTTAATTTGACATGGCAAAAGCGGGAAGTTATTTCGTAATGAGTTGATGCAGTTTGTGACGGTAATGAGACAGTTGCGCACACTCCCTCAGAGGGTTGATAGCTTGAGCACGGTCTTCCACGTGCGGGTGGTGATGCCCTTGCCGAAGGTGTCGTCGAGGAATTTCATGGCATCCACCGTACGAATCTTCGATATGGTCAGCATGCTACATACCTCGGTATCGCTCACGCTAAGTATCGTTAGGCCACCCGCTTCGACGAAATGTGGCGTATCGAAGGGTGCCGCGACGGGATTTGGCAGGAAGCTCACATTGAGCCGGGTATCTTCAGTCACGACAATCTCGGCGAAGGGGTCGCTTTCAACGAGGCGCTCCACCCGCGTTTGAGGGAACACGAGCGTGTTCACTGAAAATCCAAACGTCTCTGCGATGCCCGCCTCGATGCTCGCGCGCATGGCGTCGAGGTTATCGGTGTCGCTGTCGTAAGCGACGTTACCGCTAGCGAGCGCTGTTTTTACGCTGGCGAAGCCACGCGCGTTGAACATCTCGCGCAGGTCGGCCATCTTGATCTTCTTGTTCCCGCCCACGTTGATGCCCCGTAGCAGGGCGATGTAGCGTGTCGCGGCGGTCATCGGCTAGGTTCCAAAACGCTTAGCGGACCGCGCTCGTGCCTTCGCTGCCTCGACCTCGCGATTTTTTGCTGGGGCCTTTGTCGAAAGCTGCTCGAAGAGTGCGTCGACAACCTTCGCCACGTCGTCGACGGCTGCGTCGAAGGCCGCTTCGTTAGCCTGTGAAGGCTTGTTGAAACCAGTCACTTTGCGCACGAATTGTAATGCCGCAGCGCGAATCTCCCCCTCGGTGGCAGGTGGGTCGTAGTTGTACAGTGGTTTGATGTTGCGGCACACGATGCGCTCCCGATTCGTCGAACAAATGTTATCGCAAGCATACCACATCACCACTTATTTGTTCTAATCTCATTGTGTTTGGGCCGACCCATTCGTCGGCCCGCCCAGTACCTATCGGGGTTAATGCTGGTTACATAAGCGTCGATTCTGGTTGTCTCTCCTTCAACCAATCGAGCATGGTATCCAACGCTAACCCAAAGTTACCCACCTGGCAGTGATTCTGCGCTTGCGTTTCCCGGGTGAAAATTCGCTCCGTCAGCGAGTTGACGTTTTTCAGGGCAGCCACTTGCAAGGGGTGCATCTTCAGTGGGATGAAGTGGTCTTCTGCGCCCGTGAGGATGAGTACATCCTGCATCACGCGTGCTGGCTGCTGGTTCGCCTCGTTGAATTTGAGAATCTCCTGCGAGGCGTCGAGTGCGGTATCGGTTTGGGTCATGTACATCAGGTTTTCGATTCCCCACTTTTCCTGTGGTCGCATCTTCATCTTCCACCCGGTCATCGTGTCGAACAACTGTGGACGCCCGAACAGCCACCGAGCGAAATCCGCGACGAACTTCGGCGGAATCTGCATGTAGTCGAAGGCGATGCTGTGCGCAATCACCCGCTTGATGCGCGGTTCGAAGGCTGCCGCGCGGAAGCATAGCCACCCACCCATCGAAATACCGAGCAGCGTCACGTCGTCGCGATCGAAGTAGTCCAGCACCGCGCCGACGGGCCTCTCCCATGCAACATCCATCGGCAGGTGATGAAACTTGAGTGCGCCGCCCTGGCCCGGTCCATCGAACAGGATGACCTCGTAACCCTGGGCAGCGAAACGCGTGGCGGGGGCATAAAACTCCTCGATGAACGAGTCGAAGCCACCGTGGATTACCACCGTACCGCGTGGCGTTTCGGTTTGGGCCGGTACGCGCAGGGCCGGTAGTGTCCTGCCGTTTACGTAGGGCACCGTATGCACTTCGATCGGCTCATCTGCGAATACGTCGTTGTAGAACATATCGAGGAACCGCTTGTACAGCGCAAGCTTGTCCGGGTCGTTGGGGTGTGTGAAGAACTCCGCCGCACGATAGTGGAATGTCGCCGCCATCAGGCGACCCTCCGCGTGGGCATTCTCCGCTTGCCGAACGAACTCGCGTTTCCAGTCCTCGAGGCCGCCGATATTTTGTGCGGCCTCGCGCATGTCATCGAGCGGAATGTAGCCGAGTGAGTGCCAGCGATTGAGCTGGTAGTCGATGATTTTGGTACGGTGCAGCTTGTGGTAGCCTACCGGGAAGTCGAATGTGTGCATGGATGTTTCCCTCCCTGGGTTGGCGGCGACTTCAATGGCTTCAGTCGCGCCGTTGTAACCCGGAGCGCATGACCTCAACAAGATATGCCATGCGTTCCTCGAACGAGTCCTGGGTTGTCAGTCCCGCCGCGTCGACGGCGTTGGTAAACAGAAACCCAATTATCTGACGGATAAACCATTTGGGGATGTCCTCGCGGAAGTCGCCGCGCTGGTAGGCTGCGTCCACAAGGCCATCGATTGCCGCGTTATCGTCGAAGTTGTACGTTGCGAGCGCCGTATCGTAGATGGCGTTTCCCTTCTCCTTGATGAAACGCTCGGAGAAGCGATTGATCGCCGGGAACTCACGCGCGAATGCCAGCCCGTAGCGCACCTGCGCCTGAAGAATGCCGAAGATATCCTGCTGCATATCCTCGGGTTTCATCACCGTTGCGAGGAACGCCTGCTTTCGTTCGATCAACACGCCAATGAGCGCCAGATACAACCCTTCCTTGTTCTTGAAGTGGTAGTAGAACTGGCCTTTGCTCATGCCTGCGTTCTGCAATATCGTGTTGATGGACGCGCGGTCGTAGCCTTTGTCGATGAATTCCGCTAGCGCTGCGTCGAAAAGCTGCTCGCTGTGTTCGAACTCCTTGCCAAATCCCATCGGTATATCCCTCATGCTTTCATCATAGACCTACTGGTCTAGACCGTCAAGTCTACTTGGTCGATTTTGCAGGTTCGTTACGCCGAAGTCGGGGAACACAAGGGAGTATCGCAGACACGCCACCCATTGCAAAGCGGCGCATCCGCGAGTGGTTGATAGTTACTCTAACGGTTAGGATGTCACGCCGTGAGCGACATACTTGGGAATTTCATCGGCGCTATGGTAAACGGGGATACCACGCTCGTTGGCTAGGCGCACATCGTTGTCGGCCCCGCTCGATTGGCCTTCGAGGCGCAGCACGGCGTCGCACCGCTCGATGAGCCGACCAGCGGTGGGGTAGAAGATTTCGTTGTACAGGTCATCGCCGATGGCCTCGCCGCCCGCTGCATGCCACACGGGCAACGCAACCCACTCGCCGATCATCGGAATGTGCCCGGCGTTGAAGATCGGGTAAGCGGCGGCTTCGAGCCGTTGCAGGTTTTCGGCCATCTTCTGCGGGTCGTCGTTGGTGCCGCTCCGATACGGCCCCGCAATGAGGATCATCATTCGTTTGTCAGATGTAGGCATCGCTTTTGTCCTTATGCAAGGTAAGATATGCACTGAGATTGCAGCAATCTGCACGAATTCGCGTATAATCGC
>CAYSVE010000163.1:0-10016 GCA_964434365.1 uncultured Anaerolineaceae bacterium
GACAGCGGATTCGCGGAGATTTGGCCGCTGCGCTTGTGGGGGCCGACGCCTTCACCGAGGACAACCTGCGAAAACTGATCGTCGTGACGCACGACATCATGGCGAAGATTGTGGCGATGTTCTCACCGACGCCCACCAACGAGATGAAACCCCTGATATTGGCCGAGATGCAAAGCTGCATCTACGAAGTAACGCTGGGGTGGGCAAACACCCACCCCAAAACCGCGTGGCACACCGTCTCCGCAGAGACGGTGGCGATGGTGTGCACCGGGGCCATTTTTGGGGCGGTGAGCCTGTGGGCGCGCCAGCACACGATGATGACGCGCGATCAGTTGACCGATGAAACGATGCAATTGCTGATCGGCGGCATTGCTGCGCTGGCTAGGCCTGTTGAGCCAGCGCACTGAGCGGTGGGAAGTCATCGGAGATGATTTCCACGACGGTACCCTGCTCTGCCCATTCGTAGAGTAGACGGGCCTGTTCGTTGTCGCTCATCACACAGCCGAACGTCGCCGGGTTGCCAACGCTGCCGTTGTTCAGCAGGGCGCCGTTCGGCAGCAACACACTCCCGTGGAAGCCGTTGACCAACCCCGGCGTCACCTCGTAGATACCCATAAACCAGTTCATTTCCCACTGGCCGCAGCCGAGGTCACCGCACATGGTGAAGCTGCTGCCGTAGGCCTTTTCGGCGTGGTCGAGAATTTGGTAAATGCCCGGCGCGGTGGGCGCGGATGCCCGGCCCGACGAAATCGTCCAGTGGAAGACCTCGACGCCGTTCTCGTAGGCGCGTAGATGTTGTTCGTTGAGGTCTACGATGATGCGTTTGTTGGAGAGGGGTGCGTGGGGCATCGTCACATCGCGCGAGGGCAACGTGATCGACTGGCCGACGCCCAGTGCGCTCCAATCCTGGCCAGGATTTTGCTGGTCGATAAGGAAGAACGGAATACCCGTCTTCCGGCTGATGCGATGGCCGGTGTCGCCCGCTTCGACGAAGTACTCGGTGGGGCGGTAGCGCACCCGCACTGTGACATCGTTTTGCAGGCCCGCAAGCGCCTCGTCGACGACCTCCATCGCTTCGGCCTCATCGATGTAGCGCTGGATACCATCGCCGTTGAGCGAGTTCGTTTGGGCGCGCACAAACGGCGCAAACGCGATCGTCCGCAGGCCAACACCGCCGTCTGGGGTGGCTTCCAGCCAGCCCGCGACGGTCTCGCGGTCGAAGGACCACGTGGTGGTGGTGTCGGCGTAGGGGTCGTAGCCACGGATGACGAATGGCAGGCTCGTGACGGTGCGTGCCGCCGTGAGCATGGTGGCGTCTGGCTCGTTGACGGTGGGCATCACCGGGGAGACGAACACCTCAAGCTGCTCCAGTTGCACGATGGCAGCGGGGTCTTCGCTGAGCGCAGCCATCGTCGGGGCGATGTCGACGAGGCGACCCATCTCGCCGGCCTTCGCGACAAGCTGGTCTCCCTGAAACTGGAAGCCGGCGTTATACGGCGCTTCGTTGACCTGTTCGGCAAGGGCGAGGATGTAATTCTGCGCGGTGAGGTAGCCGCTTTCGCTCATGGTGATAATGGGCTTCACCCGTGTGCCGAACAACCCCGGCCCCAGGCCTACCTGTTTGGCGACTTCGGCGGTCGCTTCAGCATCGAGGCTCATGCCGAGTTCAGCAGGGCGCACGGTATCCACCACGCTGCCCTCCACGACAACCTGAATTTCTGCTGTGGATAGCCACGCCTCGGCAAGGGCCGCCTCGGCACCGCGCATGCGCATCCCACCGATGTTGGTGCCGAGCGCCTCGACGCGCGGGTAAATGCGCCCCACCAGTGTGTAGGACAAAATATAGATCACGACAAAGACGCCGAAGACCATCGCGACATTGCGCAGCACTTCGGGCCGGTTGAGCACGGCCCACAGCATCTCGCGGAAGTAAGCCCACCCGCGCCGCACCCACGTTTGCCATTCGCCGCTGGGCAACTTCACCTTCAGCGGGATGCCCTGTGAGGGGCTGGGCGCTTGCGATTCGGGTTCGGCGGCTTGCTGTTGTAGGGCCTCCTCGCGGCGACGCTTGCGTGCCATGTGTCGCTCGCGTGCTCTGCCTCGTTTTTGGCCGTAAATATCCATGACGTCAAAAAACTCCCCACCAAACAAACATCTGGAAAAGCTGGTTGCTTACCCGATTCTACCATCTCGTGCGCGTCGTGCCGCCAACACGTCACGTTTTTCGGTTTGCACTTGCAAGATTGATGTTACTGCTGCCCCCGGCCCCAAAACCGTAGGCTTGCTTACCGCGCCTCGGTACGATAGTCGTCACGCGGGGGCGAGAACGAGTCGATCAAGACGGTATCGATGAGCGCTGTGAGGCTGTGTTCGACGCCACCGGGGATCGCATAGCTATCGCCTGCGTGCAGGCGGCGCACTTCGCCGCCCACGGTGAGTTCGATGCTGCCCCTCACAACGTAGCCCACCTGGTCGTTCATATGGCTATGATTTGGCACAACGTACCCGGCGGCGAGCGTGAACTCGCACAACATCGCCTCGTCGGTGGTGGCCATGGTTCGTCGCAGCAACCCATCGTGCATTTCGATTTGTGGGGCATCTGCGGGGGTGATGAAATAGGTCATTTCGGTCAATTCTGCTTGAACTTCAATTTGCCGACATTTTAGCACGACATTCCTATTTTCTGGTCAGTCCACTACAATCCGCCCAACCAGACTATTCTAAGGAGGTGCAGCAATGCCCACCTGGAACAATAACCCCCAAATTTTTGAAATCAATACGCGCGTTTGGCTAACGGCCCTCAGCCGCCAGTACGGGCGCACGATACAACTGCATACCGTGCCCGAAGCCGTCCTCGATGACCTCGCCAGCTATGGCTTCGATGGCATCTGGCTGATGGGCGTGTGGCAGCACAGCCCCGCGGCGCGCCGAAGCGCGTTGAACTACACCCACGAGTATCGCCCGGCCCTGCCGGATATGACCAACGAGGACGTGAGCGGCTCGCCCTATGCTGTCTATCAATACACCGTCGATCGCGATTTTGGTGGGCGGCGGGCGCTGGAACGCATCCGCGAGCGGTTCGCAGCGCGTGGCCTTTGCCTGATGCTCGACTACGTGCCGAATCATATGGCGGTGGATACCCCCCTGCTGCGGAGCAACCCCGGTTACTTCGTGCAGGGCTACAAGCGCGACTTCTACAACGACGATTTCATGTTCTTCCTCATGGAAGATGTGTGGGGGCGGACGTACTACCCCGCCCGTGGCCGTGACCCGTACTTCATGCCGTGGATCGATACTGCGCAACTGAATGCCTACAACCCAGACCTGCGCCTCCCCACCGCCGAAACACTACTCGACATCGCCGAGCAGTGTGATGGCGTGCGCTGCGACATGGCCATGCTGATGACGAACGGTGTGTTCCAGCAGACGTGGGGCTACTACGTCAGTGAGCCGCCAGATACCGAGTTCTGGCCAGATATTATTCCGCTGGTGAAAGACCATTACCCCGATTTTCTGTTCACTGCCGAGGTGTATTGGGATATGGAATACACCCTTCAGCAGCAGGGCTTCGACTACACCTACGACAAGCGCCTGTACGATCGGTTGCTCGAAGGCGATGCTGCCGCCATCCGCGCGCACCTTAGCGCGGACCTACGCTATCAACAGAAGATGGTGCGCTTTCTGGAAAATCATGACGAGCCACGCGCCCAGGATACCCTCGGCGACCGGCAACCGGCGGCGGCGGTGCTCACATTCAGTTTGCCGGGGGCGTCGTTGTTCTTCGATGGGCAGTTTACGGGTAGCCTCGTCAAGTTGCCGGTGCAGCTAGGCCGCGCGCCCGACGAACCGCGCAACGAAGGGCTGCACGCCTTCTACCGCAAGCTCATCGCCGAACTGAGTGCGCCGTTGTATCGTAACGGGCTGTGGCACCTGCTGGAAATCGGCCCTGCGGATGGCTCCAATGGCAGCGAGGCGAACCTCGTCGCGCATGGTTGGCACGACCCCGCCAGCGGCGAGTATCGGCTGGTTATCGCCAACGTAACGAGCCATTGGTCGCAGGGGATGGTGCGCTTGCACCGCTGGCCGATGCTCGCCGGGCACGAGTGGCAACTGCACGATGTCATCCGCGAGAGCGTGTATACCCAGGAGGGTAATTCGCTTATCAGCGATGGCCTGTATGTCGAACTTGGGCCGCACGGCTTCCACCTGTTCGAGTTCGATGAGGTGCAGCCGCCGCCATTCGTACAGCCGGACACATCGCGGCAGGCCATCGACGAAACCGTGGAGGCGGAGGCGGTGGTGCTGAGCGATGATACAATGGAGCACGAGGTGATCCCGGCACCGGTAGAACGGCGTCGTAAGGGCCGCCGCAAGAAGAAGTGAAAGAAGCGAAAAACGGCGACTGAGGGAGGTGCTCGTGCGAAAATGGGTGCTGGCTGTTCTGCTGGGGTTGTTAGTTATACCGCCTACGTATGCACAAGGCGATGATTCGTCGTTGCTGGTATTCGTGGATGGGTCGTCGGCCTTTCGGGTGTACGACATCGATACAGGCGAGACGAAAGCCCTGGAAACCGGCATGCCGAACGTCGGTAGAGTCCGCGAGGGGTCGAACGTGCTCGCGCCGATGGACATCCACGATGACACCATCGTGTTTGTTTCCCCGAGGGACGACGCGATGGAGACCGGCATCTATGCAGCACCTTTGAGCGGTGACACCGTCACCGAACTGGTCGGCAGAACGACATCGATCAAAACAAGCCTGCGCATCTCGCCCGATGGCACACAGTTCGCGTACATCCGCGCGCAGCCAGAAAGCGATACGAGTATCATGATCGGCTCGATGGCAGGCGGGCCGGGCGTGAACGCGCTCCGCGATTTGGGCGCGTACAGCACATCGGGCCGGTCGTTCGAAATCGTCGGCTGGCTCGATGACGCGCAAGCACTGTACGTGCGAACACCGCTGCATCATCGGCTCGACTTGCAAACGGGCGAGATGAGACCGATTATCGCGACGCGCGTGCTGATTGGCTCGGCCTCGCTCGCGCCCGATGCGTCGCAGGTCGCGTATTTGGGTGAAGGTGGCCTTCGGTTTATGGCACCGGAAGGTGGGCAGATGAGCGATGCCTTCGACGTGGGTAGCCGCCCCGCCTGGTCGCCGGATGGCCGTTCGCTCGTTTTTACAGTGGGTCGGTTTGAGGCCGCCCGCCTATTTACCCTCGATATCGAAAGCGAGTTGATCTCGCCGTTTGCAGTGTATGCCGAGCCGAATGTCGGTTACCGGCAGCCGATGTGGTCGCCCGATGGCGAGTGGATCGCCTACACCCGCACTTTGGATGACACTTTCGAGTCGGCGGTGCTGGTGCAGCATGTGCGCACAGGCGAAGTGCGCGAGACGCCCGACAGCGACGACGTGCAACTCGTGGGCTGGTTGCAGCCTGGTGTGTAAACAACTCTTAAACAACTAAAGGGGACGCCCATGCCAAAGTTCATCGTGGTGATTTTGCTGAGCCTACTCATCATATTGCCCCTGCACGCGCAGAACCCCGGCAGCCAGGTGTTGGTGTACACCGATACGAACGCGCGCACTTACCTGTACGACCTCGAAGCGGACGTGGTCACCGAACTCGACACTGGCGTGCCGGAAATCGACGGCGATGTCGACTTTGTGGGTGACCGCTTTGTGTTCGTGGGCTACGAGTTCATGGCGCGCAAAGCAGACCTCTACACGATGCGCCTCGTTGATGAAGCGGCGACCCGACTCACACACCCCGGACCTGCTGGAGCGCAACGTACACCTCTCGCCGGATGGGACGCAGGTGGCATTCGAACTCGAGAGGGATATTTACCTGATGGACATCACCGGGGGTGAACCGGTCTGCCTCAACGACGGCGCTTGTGACGATCCTTCGGCGCGTTCTCGTTTGCATGGTTGGCTACCCGATAGCGAGACGGTACTTATTTCGACCCCGCTCCCGAATTACATGGATGTTGAGACAGGTGACCTGCGCCTCATCGCCGAACGATTGACGTTTGGGCTACAGCTATCGCCGGATGCCTCGCAACTTCTATTGCTCGACAGTGAGTTTAACCTGGGTCTGATACCTGCGGAGGGTGGAGACGTGACGTATCATGTTGTGCTTCCGCAGTATGCCAGTTCAATATCGGTTTCAGATTGGTCGCCCGATGGCGAGTGGTTGGCGTATCACCGCCGCTTCGATTTCATCAACCACCTGCATGTGCGTAACCTGCAAACCGGCGAAGACCGGCAAATTCGCTCGGAAGGCATGACGAATCCGTTGCGCATCATCGGGTGGATGCAACTGGACGGTTAAAAGCACGTACCGAAGTTGTAAGGCATGCACCACGCTCAGATGTGCTTAAGCCTGCGCTCATCTTGTGGATGCACTCTGTAACTAAGCAAGAAAGGCGCGCCGAGGTTTTACCATGCTTGCAACAAATCCGTCCCGCTACTTCCTCCGCCACGATGGCGTTTACGAATTCGTGATGACCGACGCCACGCGCGATTCGGTGGATGGTTGGCTGGCCGGGATGACCGAGCTTTCGTATGCGCTGTACGAGTGCAGCTATGATAAATATGGTCAGGTCCTCGTCGATTTGCGCATCCCCGGTATGATGCCCGTCACGTACGGCACCATCGCCGTCGAAAAGTGGACGGCAGAACACGTGCTGCGCCCGGTGCTCGATGTCGCGGTGGTGTATCGCTACGGCCTCATCAGCCACCTCGCCGAAGCCCTCAGTGGCATGTCGCGTTTGGACGACGGCGTGCGGTTGTTCCACAAAGGGCGCTACGACGATGCAGTTCGTTGGCTGGCCACCCGTCGGCTGATGCACAACTCGATGGCATCGTAGGCACAACCGTACATTTCCTAGCACTATCCCGTTGAGATGCGCTCAGTTTCGGGCGGGGCATGGCCTTCGCCCCTATACAAAACGTGCTCTGTACGGCGTTTTTCTGTTAGGCTGTGGCGCAATCTTCCCAAACTATACAAACACAAAGGAATCGTGATGCGCACTGTATTCGTCACCCTGGGGAGCGTCACGAGAGCTTTTAGGGTTGTAGTGCTACCCCCGAAAAAGGCAGGGGCCTCACCCGGCTTCAGGTGAGGCCCCCGTTGAAATAGGGAGAGGAGAGAGCATTCAACTAGCAGCGTGGAGTGCTGCTATGCCTCTATTAAATGCGATTTAAGGCCTGTGAGATGTAAGCTGCGCCACCAAACAGTTGCCTTTATGCAAAAGGCGTGTTAGATTTCGTCGCATGTACCCGACATTGACCTGCCCCATGATGTGTCATTCGCCGAACAGGTGGGGTTGGCGCGCGCCTGCTTAGTGGCGCGCACTCTGGACGAATTCGACGAGCCAGCCGCCCCACGCGGTTGGCTCTTTTTGTTTACGGAGGCGCTTTTTGAGCACACGACTATCGGCAGCCCTGCAAACGCGCATGACGACGCATCTGCGGGGGGCCTACCCCAACGAGGGCGGTGGGTTGCTACTCGGCACGGTTGAGGGGGACACCATCACCGTGACGGACATCGCCGAGGCGGAGAACACTTTTCCTACCGAGGAGCAGTTCCACCGTATGGGCCTCGCGCCGGATTTCTGGATGAAGGTCGAGGACGAGGCCGACGAGCGCGGGCTGCAAATCGTGGGCTTTTACCACTCGCACCCAGACCATCCCGCGCAGCCCAGCGAATACGACCTCGACCACGCGCTGCCCAACCTGGCCTACATCATCGTCAGCGTGCGCGAGGGCGAAGTCGCGGAGGTGCTGAACTGGCGCTTGCGCGAGGACCGTTCACAATTCGATGCGGATGGCGTCGACGTGGTATGAGCAATGGTTATATAAGGTGAACCATTGTTCACTGCATCTGGCGTATAATGCGCGCATCGTTCAAACTTCTGTACGCTTTTAACATATTCCCAGGGGAGAGCACACCATGAGCGAAGAAAACGGCAAGACCTACGGTTACAACACCCGTGCCCTGCACGCCGGTTACCAACCCGACCCATCCACCGGGGCGCGTGCGGTGCCGATTTACCAGACGACGTCCTACCAGTTCCGCGATACCGACCACGCGGCGGCGCTCTTCGCGCTGCAAGAGCCGGGTATGATCTACACCCGCATCATGAACCCAACCAACGGCGCGTTCGAGGACCGCCTCGCGGCGTTGGAAGGCGGCATCGGCGCGATTGCGACCGCCAGCGGGCAGGCCGCCGAACTGATCACATTCCTCTCGTTGGCGCAGGCGGGTGATGAGATCATCTCTACGAGTGCGTTGTATGGTGGCAGCTACACCCTGCTGAAGTACAGCCTCAGCCGCCTGGGCATCACCACCCACTTCGTCGAAAGCGATGATCCGGCGGCCTTCGAGGCGCTCATCAACGAGAAGACGCGTCTCATCTACCTGGAAACCGTCGGCAACCCCAAGCTGGAGATTCCGAACTTCGAGGGGATCGCGGAAGTCGCGCACGCCAACGGCATCCCGGTCGTGACGGATAACACGTTTGCGCCGTATATCTGCCATCCGTTCGAGTGGGGCGTGGACATCATCACCTACTCCACCACCAAGTGGATCGGCGGTCACGGCCTGAGCATAGGTGGTGCCATCGTCGACGGCGGCAACTTCGATTGGGCCGCTGCGGGCCGCCACGACACGCTCATCAAGCCAGAACCGGCCTACCACAATGTGGTGCTCAGCGATTTCGCTGGTCCGGCGGCTTTCATCGCGCGCTGCCGTGTGGTTGGCCTGCGCGACTTCGGCGCGAGTCAGTCGCCGTTCAACAGCTTCCTGAATATCCAGGGCCTCGAAACGCTCGCGCTCCGCATGCAGCGCCACGTGGAAAACGCCCAGGCCGTGGCCAATTACCTGAAGGACCATGCAGCGGTCGAGTGGATCAACTACCCTGGCCTGCCCGAGCACCCCAGCTACGAGCGCGCCCAGAAGTACCTCGGTGGCATGCCCGGCAGCATGATCGGCTTCGGCATCAAGGGCGGTAAGGAAGCCGGTTCGGCCTTTATCGACAGCCTGGACCTGTTCAGCCACCTTGCCAACGTGGGCGACGCGCGCTCGCTGGCCATTCACCCGGCGACGACCACGCACCAGCAGCTCAGCGAGGCCGAGCAGAACGCCAGCGGCGTCACCGGCGACTACGTGCGCCTGTCCGTCGGCATCGAAAACATCGAGGACATCATCGACGACCTGGACCAGGCGCTCGAAAAGGCGCAGAACAAATCGGTTCAGCCGGTATAATTTGACCTTGGTTTCCCGGACAGCTCACATATGTGAGCTGCCCACCTGATTAGGATCGATGGGTGGCGACGATTAGTAGACCTCATGACCCGCGCAGCGTGGGGGTTGTCCAGCGACAGTATGCCTACTTCGATGAAGTGCTGTTGCTCAGCGGTGGCACCGAACTCGACACGTTTACGATCGCCTATGAGACGTATGGTCGCCTGAACGCCGAGCGCAGCAATGCGGTGCTCATCTGCCACGCCCTTAGTGGCGATGCGCACGTTGCGGGGTTCCATGGTGACGACGCGGACGAAAAACCGGGCTGGTGGGATGACGCCGTTGGCCCTGGCAAAATGTTCGATACCGAGCGCTTTTTCGTCATCTGCTCCAATGTCATCGGCGGCTGCCGGGGGAGTACCGGGCCGTCGTCGCCGCACCCGAAGGACGGCAAGCCGTATGCGTTGCGCTTCCCTGTGGTGACAATCAAGGATATGGTGAAGGCGCAGGCGCGCCTGCTGGACCGCCTCGGTATCAAGCGCTTGTTTGCCGTGGCCGGGGGCAGCATGGGTGGGATGCAAGCGCTTCAGTGGACGGCGGACTTTCCCGAGCGGGTGGGGGCGACGCTCTTCATCGCCAGCACACCCCGGGCCAGCGCGCAGCAAATCGCCTTCAACGAGATTGGGCGGCAGGCAATTTTTGCAGACCCGAAATGGGCCAAGGGCAATTACTACGGCAGCCCACCCCCGGCGGATGGCCTCGCTGTGC
>CAYSVE010000164.1:0-10012 GCA_964434365.1 uncultured Anaerolineaceae bacterium
CGGGGTTGATGAACGGGGAATTTGCCGAGACGCCGATGAGCGTGTTGCCCGCGCGCTGCGTGTTGTCTGGGTGTATACGATTTGTGGTGGTCGTCACCCACCCTTCGACGAATGTGACGTCCGCGATCGACTCTGCACGGCGAATGACGCCAGCCTCGTTGACTGGTTGCACAAAGCGAATGTTGACATCGAAGTCTTCCATCGCGGCGAGGTCCTGCACATCAATTTGCACTGCGGCACGCACATTGAGGATCGCGACGAATAGTGCACCGGCCATCACCAACGTGATAAGCGTCATCAACAGGCGGCCCTTCTTACGGAAGGTATTGCGCAGGCTGATGAGTACCGGGCGCGGCAGACCGCTCACTTTAGCGAGGGCCGCGTCGATGGGGTTGGTCGATGCCGCCGGGTTGTAGTCGCTAATGGCCTCGGCGGGGGTGATTGCGGTACCGCTTAGTACAGGTACGAGTGCAGAGAGAATAGGCGCAAGCAGCGAAACCGTAACCTGAATCCCCAGTATGAATAGCGGAATACGAAAGACCAGCAGGTCGAAGTTGATGGTGTTCGGCCCGATGAGCGTTGCAATGGCCCGTCCCAGCAACCCGCTTACCGGGATAGCGATGATTGCAGCGAAGATACCAAACACGATCACCATCACCATGTACACGCCGATGATCTGCTCGCGGGTCGCGCCGATGATCTTCATCACACCCACCTGCCGACGCTGCTGCGCCAAAAAGCCGGAGATCGTGTTCACGACGAGGAACCCACTGAGCACAAGCGCGAAACTCCCCACGATCAAGAGAATCGTTGTGATACCGCTCATGTTGTCGGTGGCCCAGTGTTCACGAACTTGTTCCACGCTCACGCTGCGCACCGGCACCCCCAGGCGTTCGAGGTCGGCGCGCAGGTCGTCGGCGATTTCCTCGGGTTGCGGCCCGAACAAACCGAATGCGGGCCGCTCGATTGTGAGGTACATGGTGTTGTACTGCGCCGGAATGTCCAGGTCGTATAGCGTGCGCAAAGTTGTATACGCCGAGACGTCATCGGCAATGAAGCCCGGCTGCGTGTTGATGTCGTACACCGTCCCGGCGTAGGTAACATCGTAAAGCACATCGTTGACTTCTATCGTGATTTGGTCGCCAAAACTCAACGGCAGCATCTCGCCAAAGCTGCGCTCTAGCAGGAACTCGCCGCGAGCGGGTGGCCACGCCCCGGCCTGCGATTGCAGTCGGTTCACCGTGATGTCGTTGAAATCCTCATAGGCGAAGACCAGAATGTTCTCGCTGCCGCCTTCTGTGAGGATGTTCGCCCGATAGATCGCAAGTCCTTGCGCGTCGACCACACCGGGTTGACGCTCGGCCCAGCGAACCAGTTCGTCATCGAAGAAGCCGAGTTCGAACTGAATATCGTAGGCGTCCGACGCTTGGTACTGCACATCCAAATTGCTGATGAGGTTGTTGCGGGCGGCGAACAGCCCACCAAAGGCGATTACGCCGACGGCGATACTGAGCACCACCAGTATTGTGCGGCTCTTGCTGTCCCACAGGTCGCGGAAGACTTTACGCCAGCGTGGACTCAACATCGGGCACCTCCTCGTGCAGGTCGTCCGCCACCTGCGCAGCGGTCGCATTGGGATGTTCGATCTGGCCGTCGGTAATCGTCACGATACGGCTCAAACGTCCTGCGAGGTCGTCGTCGTGTGTCACCATGAGGAAGGTCTTCCCCTGCGCAACCAGTTCCTCGAACAGTTCGAACACAGAATTCGCCGTCTTGCTGTCGAGGTTGCCCGTGGGTTCGTCGGCCACAACGATGGGCGGGTCGTTGGCGAGCGCACGGGCAATCGCCACACGCTGCTGCTGGCCACCACTAATCATCGTAGGGAGTTTGTTGGCCTGCTGCGCAACTTCCATGCGGTCCAGTAGTGCCATTGCGCGCTCTTTGCGCTCTGCTGGGTTATACACATTGCAGAAGTCCATCGGCAGCATTACATTTTCGACAACGGTGAGGGTGGGTAGTAGTTGGAAAAACTGGAAGACCACGCCCATATTCACGCCGCGCCACTTCGCCATCTGGCCTTCGTTGAACTTGTGAATCGGTGTGCCATTTACCCACACTTCGCCGCTCGTCGGGCGGTCGATGCCGGTGATCATGTTGACCATCGTGCTTTTGCCGCTACCGCTTTTGCCGATGATGCCGACGAACTCACCACGGTCGATCGTCAGGTCGATGCCCTTCAGCGCGAGAAAGTCGCCTGCTTCGGTTTTGTACACCTTCTTGATGGTGTTCAGGCGGATGAGATGAGGCGCTTCGTCGGCTCCGCTACCGTTGACATTGCCATTCGCGTCGTGCCCGTTGGCTCCATTACCGTTACGCAGGAAGTTAAACATACTGTGCTCCTGTGGATTGTCGTGTGTGTGTTTAGCACGGAGGGGCAAACCTACGTGTAGGATGCCCCTCCGCGAGTTTGTGGGTGGCCTCTAGTTGCCACCGATGCGTGTGAGAATGTTGCCACCTGTCGTGCCTTCGGCAGGGATGACCACACGCTGCCCGGCCTGCAAGCCGCTGAGAATCTGCGTGTTGCTATCCACCTGCCGCCCAATCGTCACGGGTTGGCGCGCGATTTCGTTGTTTTGCACCACAAAGACGAAGGTTTCGCCCTCTTCCGTCTGCAAGAAGCGCGCGGGGATGAGCAACACGTCGTTGAGTTCACCGACTTCCACGCTTGCATTCACGCTCATGCCTGGTCGCACAGCCTCCAGCGTGCTTTCCAGCGTGATGGTCGCGCGGTACGTGGGCACGGCCTCTCCTTCGATGGGCAGCAGGTCCACCGAGGAAATGCGGCCCGTGAGGGTCGTTTCGGGCAGGGCATCGGCGGTGAGGGTGACCGGTAGGCCACTTCGCAGGCCGATCACGTCGGTCTCGTCGATCTCAAGGTCCACGGTGAAGGTGTTTGTATCGGCAATAATGAGGGCCGGTCCGTTCGGCGGTAGCTCACCCACATTCAGGTTGTTTTCGATGACGATGCCATCGAAGGGCGCAACGATCTGCAAGTCCACGATTTGCACACCGATGCTCTCGACGTTCAAAGCGGCTTGATGCACCGACATAGCTGCCAGTTCGATGTCACGCATTTCTGGGTTGTACAGGTTATCAATCGCAATTTCGGCGGAGGTGATGGCCTCGCGGGCGCTGCCATAGGTGCCGTCAGGCCCGTCGTTTAGGGTCGCGTCGAACTGTGCCTCGGCGATGTCTACTGCGGTATCGAGCGCTTCTACGCCGTTGTTCGCAAAGATGTCCTGGGCGCGGGCGTTGGTGTTCGGGTCCAGGTTACGGAACTCTGGGGCTACCAGTTGAAGTTGATCGCGCTCCAATTGCCCTTGCCACAGTTCGTTTTGGGCTAGCTCGATGTTCAGCCGGGCAATTTCGATTTCTTCTTCGCTCGGTTGGCTCATCCACGCTGCGAATTGAGCGGCTTCAGCGGCGTCGAGGGCGGCTTCGGCAGCGTCGACATCCACGTCACGCGGGGGCGCAATCAGGTTATCGAAGGCGTTTTGCTGCCGCGCGAGTTCCGTCTCTGCACTGGCAAGCGCCAACTCGTAATCGGTCGTGTCGAGCACTGCCAAAACATCCCCAGCGCGGACGCTGTCCCCCTCGTCAACGAGCACTTCGACGACACTGTACTGCATACCAAAGCTGAGGGGGACTTCGGCAGCCGCTTCGACGCTACCCGTCGCGTCCACCCGTACGGGGAGTTCGCCCAGTTCTACATTGGCACTATCCGCGAAAACCGGGTCCTGTGTTGTCTGCTGGCTGACGCTCGCGGTGGTCACGGCGAAGATTACCCCAAGTACCACCCCAAAACCGAATAATCGGATTGCCATTTTCATCTCGTGTTCTCCTCAATGTTTTGGGCGTTACGCCCCTCGTTTGCGTTTTCGGTGTGTATTGCATCAGGGGGCAGGGGCGCATCGGCCCTCCCCTTGCCAAAGGGTGCGCGGTTTATCGTCCGCGCGGTTCGTTTAGTGTTATTCCACTTCTACGGCGATGAGCGCATCACCGACCGCGATACCGCCCGTTACGTCGACGTTGCCGCCCCGAAAGGAGCTTGTGCTCACCGGCACACGATTGATGGTACCACTGTTATCCACACGGTTGACGAATTGGCCGTCAACATCGGCACCCACGAACTGCTGCGGTACGAGTAGCGCATCGCTCGCTTCTTCCACGAGGATGGTCGCGGTGGCGGTCATCCCGGGGCGCAAGCCGCGAATGTCTTCGTTGAGCGCTACGTCGGCCTCGTAGATAACGACTCCAGCGCGTTCTTCACCTGTCGGGGCGATGCTCAGCAGCTCACCCCCGAAGAACTGGCCCGGCAACGCATCCAGTTCGATGTCGGCGCTCATGCCTACCCGTAGCTGGCGCAGGTCGATCTCATCGATTTCCACCTTGATGAGCAGGGGGTCGATGTCGACGAGTCGCATCACTGGCTCGCTACGACCCACACGCTGCCCCGGTTCGATATCGAAAGCGGTGACGTAGCCGCTCGTCGGTGCAAAGAGCACGGTTCGCTCGTAATTCACCGAGGCCTGACGCAGTGCATTTTCCTGGGCCTGTACGACCAACTCGGCAGAGGTGACCGCAAATTCGGAGGGGCCAGCCAGCACCCGTGCGAGTTCGGCCTCAGCCTGCTCGATCGTAGCACCCGCCGCGCCGAGGTTCGGGTTGTTGACGGTGCGTAAATTTTCCAGGTTCAGGCGCGCGATTTCTGCGTTGAAAGACGCTTCACCGATCTGCGCTTCGAGCAGTTGCACGCCTTCGAGGTTGCCACCGTCGATGTCGTCGTCGTCATCGAAGTCGACGTTCATATCGCCCCCACCGAAAATGCGCGCCTCCTGTGCAGCTTCTAGCGCGCTCTGGGCTTGTTGGTATTGCAATTCGGCCTGGCGAATGTCCTCAGTGGTAATCTGGTTTGCAGTGAAGCCGTAGCTGTCGCGCGCGGCCTGGATGCGGGCCTCCGCAAGGCGAATGTCGTCATCGCTTACTTCCAACAGGTCGTCCAGTTGCAGTTCGGCGATGTTGAGCGCCACCTCGGCATTGGCGACCGCGACGCGCTCACGCTCGTTTTCGAGCATGGCGATAGCCTGACCCTCTTCGACGAACGCGCCTTCCTCGATGTAGAGCGCGCTCACCATGCCGCCCGCCTGAAAGCTAAGCGCGATAGTCGCATCGGCTTCGAGTTCACCCGTAGCCTCTACCGTCACCGGCTCGGCGGGGGTAACGATGTAGATGGGGAGTTCCTCGGGGGCGTCGCCCCCGGCCACCGAAAGCGCCACAGGCACGGCAAGGGCCACAGCGGCGATTGAAATTAAGAGTCGGATCATCGGTGCATTAGTCCTTTAAACTAAACATGGCTGCGATTACGCTTTAATAAAACCAGATCAAGACCTATTGCAGTAAGTGAACCGCATCAAAGGCGGGTGTGACGCGTGTCATGTGATATTCGTCACAGAGGTGAGTGTCATCACCCTAGATCACTATTTTGCCGAAGATCGATTAGAAGCACGTGATGTGGACGTATGCGCTTGCTGCGATACTCAGGCACACCGTAGCAATTCGCGTTTCGGGTTGCTACGGTGTGTTGTGTTATGCGGTTGGTCTAGTAGTTGTAATCTTCGGGGATGTAGAACGCGATGCCGTTTGCTGCCGCCGCCGTGCGGAGGTCGTCGCGCAGGTCGGCTAGCTCTGGGATGGTGCTAAACCAGGCAATTTTCTGCTCGACAATTCGGTCGCTATCCATTGTGGGCAGTTCATCATCTTCTAGCGCCACAAAGATCGAAAACGTCACGGCAAAGTCATCCGCCGGGTATGTTGCCGCATACTCCGAGACAAACGCATCGGGGTCTTCATCGAAGAAGAATATCGCCGGGTCGTCTAGGCTCCCATCGAACGCGAGTTCATAATCGTCCAGCCAGAATTCTTCCGTCCATAGGACGAGTAATGAGTCATCGACGGGGCAACCGTCGTCGTAGGCAAAGGTATCGCAGACGGCCATGCCCTCAGCGATGCCGTCCTCGTATGCCGCATCGGTTTCAATCAGACCTTCGCGATCATCGAGCACGACGTCGTAGTTGACGTACTCGGCGTCGTTGAGCGTGACGATGTGCGCGAACTCGTGGAGAATTGTGATGGCGAATTCGTCGCTATCCTCCACGTTGATCGCGAATTCCCATTCTCCGTCGAATATTTCGTCCACATAAGCATAGGTATCTTCCGATTCGAATACGGTGAAGTAGTAAATATACTCATCCACCCACTCGGTAGGAAGCAGCGTAATCACGTCGATCCACAAATCCTCATGGAGTGGGTTGGGGTCACCGCTCAAGAATTCGAGGCTGCCGTCCAAGAGCACTTCGTACTCCGCGATAATTATCTCTTCGGCCTGTGCGAATGTGCCCGGCACCATGCACAGCATCCACCCAACAACAATGAGTAAAGCCCAGTTTCTACGCATAACGCCCACTCCAAGTTTATTGTGCATCAATGGAAACGGTACCGCTGTTTCGCTTTGTGTGCAAATACAATCCCCCAACTTTTTGCGTTGGGGGAGGTGAGAGGTGGTCTGTAAATTCCCTGGGCAAAAAATAACGCTCCACGATGTTGCGAGGGGGGCCTACCCCGCAGTGAAGAAAATCGGATTGGTGACGGCCCACATATCCCCGTCGGCGTCACGCAGTTCGACGTTCGCCCAGGCCATTTGCCCCGCTGAGCGTTGCCATGTCTTCTCGCCGGTTGTGCCTACGGTCGTTTCTTCGGTAACCTTGCCATCGACGATCAAGCGGAGGATGTCACCATCGTGAGCCTCATTCCACGCTACACGGAGGGTGGTGGCTTCGTCGGGCAGTTGGTCGCCTACCATTGCCGTTTTGCCGCTGGCCGTCTCTGCACTGAGCAGCAGTTGCGGCCCGGCACTAACGTAGGAGTGCCCCGCGCGGATGGCCGCGAGAATCGCTTTTTCGCTCAGCTCTTCGGCATAAACGACGTTATACCCACGGCGACGTGTGTCCTTCTCGTGGCGCGGTCGGTGGATATCGGTGCCGGAGGTGGCAACCAACCGACGACCAAGGTTGAGCCACGCGTAGTATTGTTGTAGCCCCTCCTCGTTGAACATGTGCCAGCCGCCGTTCCAAATTTCCACGCCGATAGCAACGCCGGGCCGCGCGTCGGCGAACTGCCAGTGGCACCCGCTGCAAAATGGTTCGTCGATGGCCATCGGATGCGCGATAATGAGCATATCGCCGTTATCGATGACCGCTTGCATGATCTTATTCACGTCCATGCCCGGTTCGATATTCAGCCGCCACTCGTACCAACTGCTGCTGCCCAGCGCGAGCATATGCCCATTGAACGTGCTGAGTTCCATGCCACCCATCGCCAGGAATTCATCGTTGGTTTGGCTGCGATGTTGCGCGAGACCCGTCACGGTGTTGTGGTCGCTGAGTGTGACGAAGTCGAGGCCCTGCGCGCGCTGATAGGCCGTGAACTCGGGGATGTCCCAACTGCCATCGGAGTGCAGCGAGTGGCCGTGCAGGTCGCCTCGATACCAGCCCGCTTCCGCCTTCGCGATGCGCTGCGAGCCGTCGAATTCTGGCACAGTGAGTTCTAGCGGGTCGTTGGAGAGGGTCACGGTCATTTCGTAGATGACTGTATCTGGCCCTAAAATGCGGTGCGATTGCACGAAAACCGTCCATTCGCCTCGCTGAATCTCGCCGGTGCCGAGACCCGGCGTTGACGCAATCGCGTTGATGTCCAGCCCCTCTGGCTTGACGATGCACCACACCCCACGGATGCCGTCGGGATCGTTCACCGAAAGGTCGATTTGATTACGGTGGATGCGGCCCGTCGCATAAAACGGCTCGAACTTGAAATCGATGTGGATGTTGGTCGTCCCAGCAGGGACATCGAAGGCGTAGGGGTGGTACGTCTTGGAGTCGGCATCGGTGAGTGAGCCGGTAAATGTATACTGTACGGCGGTTTCGGTAGTCATGGGGGTCCTGTGGTCAGTCGTAGTCGGTTAAGTGTTTTGCAGAGCCGCGCCAGCAAGGTCGAGTTCTTCGGCGAAGTGACAAGCTGTTAGGTGCCCATCGCGGGTGGGGCGCAAGGCCGGGATTTCGGTGCGGCAGCGATCCTTCGCGTAGCGGCACCGTGGATGGAACGCGCATCCACCGGGCGGGTTGGCGGGGTCGGCGACTTCGCCCTCCAGCCGGATTCGCTCGCGGTTGTGGCGTGCAGTAGGGTCGGGTGTAAGCACAGCAGAAAGCAACGCCTCGGTGTAGGGGTGCTGTGGATGCGTGAACAGGTCTTCGGTGGGGGCTAGCTCCACGATGCGCCCCACGTACATCACCGCGACGCGGTCGCTAATGTGTGCTACCACGCTCAGGTCGTGTGCGATAAACAGGTACGTGAGGCCGAACTCCGCTTGCAAGTCCTTCAGCAAATTTAGGATTTGTGCCTGCACACTCACATCGAGCGCACTCACGGGTTCATCGGCCACCACGAGGCGTGGCTCGGGGGCAAGGGCACGCGCGATACCGATGCGCTGACGCTCGCCGCCGCTGAAGGCGTGTGGATAGCGCTGGATGTACTCCGGGCGCAGGCCGACGCGCTTCATCAGGTCGCGGACGCGATTTTCGAGCGGTTTGCCGCTCGCCAACCCGTTGACCTTCAACGCCTCACCGACAATTTCCAGCACGGGCATACGGGGATTCAATGACGCGTATGGGTCCTGGAAGACCATCCGAATCTCGCGATGGTAGCGCTTAAGTTCACGCTGATTGAGCGTTGCAAGATCGACTGAGTCGCCGTTGTGGTAGTGGATTTCGCCGCTGGTGGGGTCGTACAGGCGCATAATGCTATGGCCGAGCGTAGTTTTGCCGCAGCCGCTTTCGCCGACGAGTCCGAGCGTTTCGCCCTGGTAAATCTCGAAAGTCACCCCATCCACGGCTTTGACGTGCCCCACCACCCGGTTGAAAAAACCCTGGGTAATCGGGAAGTGCATCCGCAAATCATGAACTTCCAGCAACGTCTTTTCTGCGATTTTGCGCCCGTTTGGTGTGCTGTTTTGCGCTTCTTCGTCGATGATACCGATCTCATCGACTGGGATCGGGGCATCCTCGCGGTAGATGAGGCAGCGTACCTCGCGCCCATCCTCAAGTGTGACCGTCGGCGGGTCGATCGTGTCGCACAACCCCGCGACCGCGAATTGACAGCGCGTGTGGAAACTGCAACCGCCTGGCCGGTTCAGTGGGTGGGGGACGATACCCCGAATCGCATCGAGACGGGCTTTTTTACGGGCGGACATGCGCGGGATCGAGCGGAGCAGAGCACGGGTGTAGGGGTGTTTCGGTTCTGCGAACACCTCGTGTACCGTGCCGCGCTCTACGACTGTGCCCAGGTACATCACCGCGACCTCATCGGCGATTTCGGCGACCACACCGAGGTCATGCGTGATGAACATCACGGACATGCCCATGTCGGCCTGCAAGTTGCGGATCAGTTCGAGGATGTTGGCCTGCGTCGTTACATCGAGCGCGGTGGTGGGTTCGTCGGCGATGAGCAGTTTCGGCTCGCACACCAGCGCCATCGCGATCATCGCACGCTGGCGCATCCCGCCGCTAAGTTCGAATGTGTACGCGTCAACGAGTTCATCGGGGCGCGGAATGCCGACTTTCCGCAGCGCGTCCACCGTCATCGCACGGGCTTCACGCTTGCTCACGGGTAGGTGCCATCGAATCGCCTCGATGATTTGATTGCCGACGGTGTACAGCGGCGAGAGCGCAGTCATCGGTTCCTGGAAAATCATCGTGATGTCTTTTCCACGGATGGCACGCATTGCGCGCCCGTGGGGGTCCAACGCAGCCAGGTCGATCTCCCGGTCCGACTCCGGGCGGAAGCGCACCTCACCACTCACGATACGTCCTGGGCGGTCTACCACCTGTACGATGGATCGTGC
>CAYSVE010000165.1:0-10007 GCA_964434365.1 uncultured Anaerolineaceae bacterium
TTCACCGGCTTCTGGCGCGTCGCCCACTTCGACGGCGACAGCCGCAACGAGCACACCGACTACTGGCACCCCGACGCCGACGATCCACACACCACGTCTATTCGCTTTTACTACAACATCCTGGGCCTTACCCTCGATGCCGAGCGCGAGGCGATCAAACAGGCGTACCGCACCCTGGCCCGGAAACATCACCCCGACCTGAGCGACGCCCCCGACACCACCGAGACGATGCAGCGCATCAACGATGCCTATGCGCGCGTTATCGCCTACGTGGACCAAACACCCGGGGAAGACTAAAGCCCAGGCAGACTCATCCCCCACCGATTCGCGGTTACCAGCCTTTCATTTGGACCGTGGCAGTGTTAGTGGCCCAACTGACCTACGCGTAGTTCCAACCTATCGCTCATGCAGTGTGCGCCGCGCTCTGGTAATTTCACGGCAACTCGATTGGTTGGGAGACCGCGGCAAGCTTACGCAGAGCTGCACAATAAGACCATGCTCACAATAAAACGAAACGAATGCACCACTTGCCACACAATGAACACCCTGGATGCAGCAGCTTGTGAACATTGTGGCAAGCCGCTCGACAACACCGAAGATTGTCGGACGCGGCGGCTCGACCCGTTTCAGGATTACGACTGGGACGACGACCTGGACCGCTCGACGCGGCTACTACCCGCTTCGGCTACTTTGCCGCAAGGCACCGATTATATCTATTTGCAGGACGTGGACTCGGAACAATATTTGCGGCTGGCATATACGGAGGGACAATTTATCATCGGTCGACGCGATGACTCGTCTGACCTCCAGCCAGACATCGACCTGACGAACTTCGACGCGAGTGAAAAAGGCGTCAGCCGCGAGCATGCACGGCTCTTGGTATCCCACGATGCCGTGTACATTCAGGACCTGAACAGTGCAAACGGCACGCGCCTACGCGGACGCAAGATCCCCCCCCTGGCATTATCTGCCGTGCTCAGCGGATACATCCTGGAATTTGGGATGCTCGCGATGCGCATCATCATCACCAATCATGACGACCGATCGGCCAAATCCTGATCCCTACGTAAAGTTCGTGGGTAACACAACGTCAGGCATCGATCACAGTGTGGATATACAGATTCAGGCCACCTGAACGTATCAGGTGGCCTATCGCGTTTCGGTCTATTCCGGTGGCGTCAGCACGGCATTGATGATGTGAATCGTACCGTTCGAGCCGGTCTTGTTGATTTCGATAATCTGAGCACCACTCACGGTATCCACCTCAAGCGCTAGCGTGTTGCCGTCGATCGTCGTCAGCGTCGGACCTTCCAGTAGCAAGTCGCCAGCCTTGAAGTTGCCCTCGACGATATGATGCCGTAGCGTGGCGGCCAGCGCATCGCCCGTTCCCTCGGCATCGTCCATCACAAAATCTGCTGGAACGAACACTGTAACCGGGCCAGATTGCGTCAGCAGGTCGGCCAAACCTGCCTCCTCGACTGCGGCCAGGAAAGGCGCTGCGAGGGGTTCGGCCTGCGCGGCTTCCAGCAGGGTCGCCGGTGCCGCGAGATCGCCCGTAAGCAGACGTATTTTCCAGTTTGGTGTTGCATCAATCACGAGTTGTGGGTCATCGAGCGTTCCCACACTTGCAACCAGGTATGCCGACGTATCGACCGTGTCGACAGATTCACCATCGGTCACCAGATCAGGTGTTCCACCCTCGCCGAAGTTGTAGGTAAAGGTCCGTGCATCGACTGGAATTGAGTTCTGCAGGCGATCCTCGCGGGTGGTTACGGGCAAGCCTGCGACAAACACAACGTCATCACGGGTAAAGTCTACCGCCTCGCCAGACGAGAGCACATTTGCGAAGGTAACCTGGGCCGTGGAGGGTAAATCGGTGAACATCGCTTGTTCGATCAGTGAGATACCGTCGTCGAGGATGGCCACGGTAAGCCACACGTCGTCGCGTACGTCGATGGGCATTTCGACGAGGCTCTCGTCACCGGTTTCGCTTGATGTGACAACGATTTGCTGGGTTCCGGCGGGGAGCACCTGCCATGCGCTCAGCATCGTATACTCGATGGTTTCGGCCATGCCTTCGTCGTTGAGTTGCACATCGAGCGCACCCGCAGAAGGCGAAAAATTAGCCACACGCATATATCCTTGCGCATCATACTGTGGAACTTCGGTCACCTCCATTTGAGGGGCTTCGGCTTCGTTTTCGGGTTGTGGGGTGGGTGTGGCATCCTGTGCTGCTACCGAGCCGTACACACCAAAAACGAGTGCAAGTACAACAGCGAACAAAAGGTGTCGATGGTGCATCATCAATTCCTCACTTTTTATTGGTCCCTTGAAAACTGCCCGGTCTATGCTAGCGAACCTCTAATCGATGGCATCCATCGTCTGGCCCATCTTCGTAGGAGAGTCGGCCCAGGCTCCTATCATGTTGGGCGGCATACTGCGCGGGTGGCATCTGCCGATTCCGTATAGCGCATATACAACCGCCAAGCCCTGCCAAAAAGTATGCGGTAACTGCATCTATCCGCGTTTCTTGCTCTCGATTCGCATATAAGTTGGGCGTTTCGTCGCGGTGTGTATAATATTGCACAATGTGCAAAAGGGGAAAGAACCATGTCGAACACCGTGCTTTTTATCACTGCCGAGCACAAAGGCGACGAAATGATGGTCGCAGCCAAGGAAGCAGGCTGCACCGTGCTGCTACTCACCGAAGACAAGCGCAAAGAGGATGGGTGGCCCCACGACCACCTCGACGAAATCTTCTACATGCCAGACCTCGCCAAATACCAGGACGTCATCAACGCGGTGAGCTACCTGTGCCGAGACCGCCACATCGAGCGCATCTTCCCGACGGATGAGTTCGAAATGGAAGTCGCCGCGATGCTCCGCGAGCATTTGCGCCTCGGCGGCATGGGCACAACGGTCACGCGCAACTTCCGCGATAAATTGGCGATGCGCCAACTCACCCGTGACGCCGGGATGACCGTGCCAGAGTTCATCGGTGTGAAGAACTACGACGACATGCGCGAATTCATGGGCCGCGTGCCGCTGCCGTGGGTGCTCAAACCGCGCAGCGAAGCCGGGGCAATGGGCATCCGCAAAATCGATGATGCCGAGCAGGTGTGGCGCGCGCTCGACGAACTCGGAGATGCGCAGTCGCTGTATCTCGTCGAACAGTTCGTGCCCGGCGATGTCTACCATGTCGACAGCCTGTGGGTGAACGGCGAAGTCGTGTTTGTGAGCGCGCAAAAGTACGGTGCCCCGCCGATGAGCGTGTATCAGGGCGGTGGCGTGTTCAACAGCCGCATCCTCGACCGCGCCAGCGACGAGTCGAAGGCGCTCATCGACCTTAGCGAAAAAGTCGGGCGCACGTTGGGCATCAAAAACGGCCCCACCCACGCAGAGTTCATCAGAGCGCATGCCGACGGCGAGTTCTACTTTTTGGAAGTCGCCGCGCGTGTTGGTGGCGCGTTCATCGCCGATATGCTGGAGCACGGCACCGGCTACCACCCCTGGAAAGAGTGGGCACGCCTCGAAGTGGCCCTCATGCGTGGCGAGGCATACAAGCTGCCACAAATCCGCGATGATTACGCGGGTATTGCCCTCAGCCTTGCCAGGCAGGAGCACCCAGACATGAGCGGCTACACCGACCCCGAAATCGTGTGGCGCGCGCCCAAGAAGTACCACGCCGGGCTTATCGTCGTCAGCAAGGACCCGGCCCGTGTCGAAAGCCTGCTCGCGGACTACAACCGCCGCTTCGCCGAGGACTTCCTCGCGGTAGTTGACCCCATGGGTCCGCAGCGTACCGGTATCGACCGCTCGGCTGAGTAACGATGGTCGGCGTACAACCGATGTTCCGTTCGAATTACCCGAACGAAGACGACGGCCTGCTGCCTACCCCGGCCCGGCTGGGTGCCCTGCCGGACTACACCGGGCGCGGGGTGAATATCGCCTTTATCGACAGTGGTTTTAGCAACCACACCGACCTCGCCAAACGCATCCTGTGTTACGTCGATGCCGGGACACAGCAGGTCGTTGAATATGGGCGCGTCACGAAGACGGACATCTTCAGTTGGCACGGGCAAATGACGAGTTGCATCTGCGCGGGGAATGGCAGCAAGGGCGATGGCACCTACCGTGGCATTGCCAGCGAGGCCGGACTGGTGCTCGTGCGCATCACCACACCCGAAGGCCATGTGCGCGAACCCGGCATCATCCGCGCGCTGCGTTGGTTGCTCGACACCCACAAGCGCCTGAACGTTCGTGTGGTGAATTTGTCCGTCGGCGGCGACTACCCCAACAGCGACCCCAACCACCCCATCCACCTTCTCATTCGCAAGCTGGTGAATGCAGGTGTGGTCGTGCTCGTCGCGAGCGGCAACCACGGCAGCGATACCCTCGTGCCCCCGGCCAGCAGCAGCGAGGCCATCATCGTCGGCGGCTACGACGACCGCAATTCCGCCGACCGCGATCACTGGCATATGTGGCACAGCAACTACGGCACCGCCTACGACGGCAGCGCCAAACCGGACATCATCGCCCCCGCTGCGTGGATTGCCGCGCCGCTATTACCCGGCAGCGACACCGAGCGCGAGGCGAATTGGCTCGGGCCACTGTTGACGGATGTGTCGGCGTTGGAGCATCTCCTCACCGAGGGCTACGCCGATGTCGGCCTGCCTGCCGGTCGAAAGGATACGCCCCGCCTGCGCGACCGCCTTCAGGAGCAAATTCACAGCCATAAGCTCATAAGCCCACACTACCAGCACGTCGATGGCACCTCGGTGGCCGCGCCGATCGCGGCCTCGGTCGTCGCGCAGATGCTCCAGGCCAACCCGACCCTTACCCCGGCACAGGTGAAGGCGATGCTTACCGCCACGGCGATACCGCTCAGCAACGCGCCGCGCATCAACCAGGGCGCGGGCACGATCCGCGCGGGGGCGGCAGTGCAGGCTGCGTTGCAGGCCTTGTAATTTTACGTTATTCGGGCTAAATTCTAGCCGCAATATAAAAAAGGACAGACAACAAACCCCATGAACAGAGAATATCATCGCTGGTACAGCCCACGGCTGAACCGGGATATGGAACTCCTGATTTTCGGCCATGCCGGGGCACGGATGCTCGTCTTCCCCACCTCGCAGGGTCGTTACTACGAGTGGGAAGACCGCGGCATGATCGGCGCCCTGGCCGAGCACATCAATAACGGTTGGCTACAGGTTTACTGCGTGGATAGTGTAGACGCCGAAAGCTGGTACTGTGGCTGGGCGCACCCCAGCGGGCGAGCCTACCGCCAAACCCTGTACTTCGAATACCTGCTGAACGAGGTGATGCCCCTCAGCCGCCAGAAGAACAGCAACATGTTCCTCATTACGGCAGGCGCGAGCTTCGGCGCATACCACGCCATGACACTCGCCCTGAAGTACCCCCACCTCGTTGGGCGTGTGATCGGCCTCAGTGGCATCTACGATATTGGCTACTGGACCGATGGCTACACCGACGACAACGTCTACTACAACAACCCGGTGATGTTCATCCCGAACGAGCACGACCACCACCGCCTAGAGCAAATGCGCAACATCGACATTGTTATGACGACCGGCAAGACCGATCGCCTGCACTATCGCACCACGCAGATGAGCGACGTGCTGTGGAGCAAGAACATCTGGCATGCCGTGCGCGAGTGGGACGGTTGGGCACACGACTGGCCGTGGTGGCATCAGCAGATTCGCATGTATGTGGGCGGCCACGACTAAGCCAAAGAACGCGGGCATGCAATCGCGTGTTCCAACAAATGATACGGCTTTCGAATGTAGGGGACGCGCTGAAGCGCGTCCGTTGTTTACAACCGACGTTTGGTGGGGTCGCCCACTGATCCCGATTGATGAGAGAGAGCATTTCCGAGAGAGAAAATTATGACGGAACCCAAGAAGATTGGTTTGTTCGTAGGCCGCGAGTGGTCCTGGCCGCCCGCCTTCCTCGACGAGGTGAACGGGCGCACCGCCGAAACTGGTGTCGTCGCAGAATATGTGAAGACGGGCGGCGCGCGCATGAGCGAACCGTGCCCCTACCGCGTTATCGTGGACCGCATCAGCCACGAGGTGCCCTACTACCGCCTGTACCTCAAAAACGCGGCGCTACAGGGCGTGAAGATCGTCAACGACCCGTTTATGTGGACCGCAGACGACAAGTACTTCGGCGGCTGTGTGTTGGATAAACTCGGCATCCCCCACCCGAAGACGGTCGCCCTCCCCAACAAAGACTACGTCGAGGGCATCGTCCACGACGAGAGCCTGCGCAACCTCGTTTACCCAATCGACTGGGAAAGCCATATCGACTACGTGGGCGGCTTCCCCGTAGTGCTGAAGGATGCCCACGGCGGCGGCGGCAAAAACGTGTACATCGTCCACAACTACGATGACCTGTGGGATGCCTACAACAAAACCGGCACCGATAGCTACATCTTGCAGGAGTTCATCGAGTGGGAGGACTACGCGCGCAACATGTGCCTCGGCCAGGAGAACATCCGCGTGATGAAGTACCGCCCCAACGAAGGCTACTACTTCCCCGAGCACGACTTCAGCGATGAAATGTACAACATCTTGTACGACTACTCTGTGCGCATTTGCCAGGCCTTCGGCTACGACATGAACACCGTCGAATTCGCGATCCGTGGCGGCATCCCCTACGCCGTCGACTTTATGAACCCCGCACCCGATATGGACGTGAACAGCCTCGGGCGCAATCACTTCGAGTGGATGGTGCAAAATATGGCCGATATGGCCATTGCGATGGCGCTGGGCGATGCCGAAACCCGCAGCCGCTACGACTGGGGTGCCAAAGCCACGAAAGCCGAGCAAACCTGATGCGTATTCAGGATGTCATCGACGCGTACCACGACCTGCTGACCGACGAGGAGATGGTCGCCGTGGCCGACGCGCACATGCGCACCCGCCTGAAGGAGCGCGGCCTGTACTTCGGCGATAGACCGCTGTGCGTCGTGCTGCGCCCGCACTTCTACCTAGAAGACGACTGGAAGTACCTCAAGCGCGCGATGGACACCCTGCTGATGGCGTTCAGCAGGGCACACACCGCCGCCATGACCAGTGGTAAGATGCGCGCCCAACTTCACCTGGACCCGTGGGAGGAGTTCCTGTTCCGCTTCGACATCGGTAGCGTCGTGCCGTGGACGAGTTCGCGCATCGATACTTTTTTCCAATCGGAGACGAAAAACCTGCGCATCGTCGAGTACAACGCCGAAACCCCGGCGGGCATCGGCTATGGCGATGTTCTCAAAGAGGTGTTCATGGAATTGCGCCCGATGACGCTTTTCCGCGAGAAGTTCAACGTCGAAAGCATGAAGGGAATGCCACGCTTGGGCACCGCCATCCTCGATGCGTACGGCAAGTGGGGCGGCGGCGAAAAACCGCAAATCGCGATCCTCGACTGGCAGGACGTGCCCACCATCACCGAGCACGAGATCACGCGCCAATACTTCGAGCGCGAAATGGGCCTGCGCAGCATCCTCGCTGACCCGCGCGACCTCGAATACCGCAAGAATGTGTTGTATCACAAAGACTTCCGCATCGACATCATTTACAAGCGCGTGCTGTGGAGCGAACTTGTGCAGCGCATGGGCGTCGATAACCCCGTTGTCCACGCGATGAAGGACAAGACGGTCTTCATTACCAACTCGCCCAGCGCCAAGCTCATGGCGAAGAAGGCCAGCCTCGCGATGCTCAGCGACGAGCAGAACCATCACATCTTCAGTGGCGAGCAACTCGCGGCCATCGCGGCTCACATCCCATGGACGCGCATCGTCAAAGACCGCAAAACGCGCTACCAGGGCGAATGGGTCGACCTGCTCGACCTCGTCTCGTCCAAGCGTGAGAACTTCGTGCTGAAGCCCAACGACGAATACGGCGGCAAAGGGGTGTATCTCGGCTGGCACACCTCGCAACAGGAGTGGGACGAGATCATCAAGCAAGCGCTTTATTCGCCGTATGTGGTGCAGGAGCGCGTGCACATCGTCCAGCGAGACTTCCCCATGCTGTACCAGGGCAAGCTAGACATCAGCTCGCGCTTCGTCGACGCCGACCCCTACATCTACAGCGGACGCGCAGCTTATGGCGTGCTCACACGGTTGAGTGGTGCCGCCCTGCTGAACGTCACGGCGGGCGGCGGTTCGGTGGTGCCGACGTTTATCGTCAGCGAGAAAAGCTAACTTGGGCGCGGCCCGTCCGGCGGGCCATCGCCCCCACGACCGGGGCTAGCGGGCGGGCCATCGCCCCCACCGCCGAGGCTGTCCGACGATCCTAACCTCCCGCCCCCCGGTGCATCTGGGAGGTCGTTCGGGCAGAAGGGGGTATCCTCAGGGTCGATTGCCCCTTGCTGGCCGGGTTCACCCACCAGGTCGCGCAGTTCGTTCAGCAGTTGCACTGCCTCGCCCAGGCGTCCGACACCTTCGAAGCTGCGATAGCACAAAAAGAAGGGGACCGCGACGGCTGGCTGGTCGTTGTCGATGTAGGCTTCGGCGAGCATAAAGAAGATTTCGGGGTCGGGGTCGGGCGCCTGCCCACCCGCCCGCAGCACCTCGATAGCCGCTTCGAAGTCGTCCCCTTCAATATGGAGATGAGCCAGTTCGACGTAAAACAGTGATTCCGTGGGGAAGCGCTCGATTGCCTCAGCGTATAATTCTACGGCAGCGTCCGTCTTTTCCTCCTCCACAAGCCGTTCACCGATAAGCAGAAACACCTCGGAGTCGTTTGGTTCGAGCGCCACGTACCTGCGCAGGTCTTCGACCGCCACCTCGAGATCATCTACCATAACATGCGAAATCGCGCGCAAACGAAAGGCTTCTGCGATTTCGTCGTCGATCTCGATCAGGTATTCGAGCACGAGCAAGGCATCTGCGGGGCGCTCGGTTTCGACGTAGGTTTTGGCGTGAGGTAGCAGGTACATTGGCTCCGGCGGAAGTTCCTCATCTGCCGCGTCCAAGACTTCGACGACCGTATCGAAGTCTTCGGCTGCGACATCGTAGTCCTCCAACTGGGCGTGTACTACACCCCGCAGGTAAAGCGAGACCTCATCACCGCCGCCACTTTCGATCACACGGTCGAAGCTCTCCAGAGCCAGTTCATAATCTTCGACCCGCAGATAGAATTCGCCCAACCCCGTAAGCGCGGCGGGGTCACCGGGCGCGAGCGCCAACGCATTGGAGAACGACCCAAACGCGTTTTCGGCATCGTCGAGTTGTAGCTGTGTATAGCCGAGTTCCGTGTGATATTCGGCCTGTGTGTCATCGAGGTTGACAGCACGTGTCAGCAGCGCCGATGCCTGGAAGAAGTCCTCATCTTCCAGGGCAACCAGTCCGTCCTCATAGAAGCCGCGCGCCTCCGCCACAGTATCACGTTCTGCTTCACTGTCGCCCTCGTCCTCGTCGCTCTCGCCCTCGTCGCTCGCTTCGGGTTCGGGGTCGCTTTCGGGCAGTACTTCGAGGGGTTGTGTGGCAGGCGGCGCTTCGAGGCCGGTTGCTATCGTGGGCAACACCAGCGTATTCCTATTCGATGGCCCACCGCCCAGCATTAGCACCGCTGCCAACGCGACGATCACGATCGCCAATGCACCACCCAACGCCCCGATGAGCAACCAATTCGGCCCTTGCTGGGGTGTTGGCACCGTCTGCGAAATCTTCGAGGTGGGCGTGGGCGGCTGCGTGGCAGCCTTTTGCGGCATCACCGGCGTTGTATCGAAGCGTGGCGGCGCGTCACCGGCGGGGGGTATGGGCACGGGCGGCGTAGCCGCTTTGGCCGTCGGTCCCTTGTGGCTCAGCATGTCCAGCGCTTCTTCCAGCGCTGTTTTGAACTCCGCCGCCGTTTGATACCGGTCGTCCGGGCTTTTCGTCAGCGATTTGTACAGCACGCTCAAGATCACATCGGGAATATCGGTGCCGAATTTGTTGGGCGGCGGCAGCGGGTCGTTGTTGTGCATCAAAATGACGGCATAGGGGGTATCGG